>CALBVX010000043.1 GCA_937969515.1 uncultured Croceitalea sp.
GGAAGTTTAAGTGACCAAACTGTTTGGTTGTTAGAACGTAGTTTGAAGACCATGGGGTTACGGGTAAAGGCCCAAAATGAGAATGCCCAGAAAATGGCAGAGTTTTTAGCTTATCATCAAGATGTTGATGCGGTTTATTATCCAGGATTGGGCAGTCATCCTGACCATGAAATCGCAAAAAAGCAAATGAACGGATTTGGCGGAATGCTTTCTTTTGAATTAAAAGAAGGGATAAATGCATCGGAGTTCATGAAAAATTTACGACTAATTAAACCTTCTATGAGCTTGGCCGGAGTGGAGAGTACGGTACTTTTACCCGTATTAACCTCGCATTCATTGATGTCGCCCGCAGATAGGGCCAAGCAGGGTATCAAGGATGGACTAATCCGTTTTTCTGTTGGAATAGAGGAAGTAGAAGATTTGATAACAGATATTGAGCAAGCCTTGGCGCAGCTAAAGTCAAAAAAAGTTTTGGTATAATGAAGTTAGATATTTTGGTTTTTGGAGCGCACCCAGATGATGCTGAGCTAGGGGCAGGGGCAACTATAGCAAAAGAGGTGGCCAAAGGTAAAAAAGTTGGAATAATAGATTTGACCCGAGGGGAGTTAGGTACTCGTGGCACTGCTGAAATTAGGGATTCAGAGGCCAGTGCAGCGGCAAAAGTTTTAGGCATCTCCGTACGCGAAAATCTAGGCTTTGCAGATGGTTTTTTTGTTAATGATAGAACACATCAATTAGAAATAATTAAGATACTTCGTAAGTATAGACCAGAGATTGTTTTATGCAATGCTATCGATGACCGTCATATCGATCATGGAAAAGGTAGTAAGTTGGTCAGTGATGCCTGCTTTTTAAGTGGACTAAAAAAAATAAACACCGAGCAAGATGATAATGGGGGGCTTCAGGAGCAGTGGAGACCTAATGTTGTTTATCATTATATACAGTGGAAAGATTTGGTTCCAGATTTTGTAGTAGATGTTACAGGTTTTATCGATAAAAAAACAGAGGCTATTCTTGCCTATAGCTCACAGTTCTTTGACCCAAACAGTAATGAACCTGAAACACCTATTAGTAGTAAGAATTTTATAGACAGCGTGAATTATCGGGCCCGAGATTTTGGGCGATTGATAGGTGTTGAGTATGCCGAAGGTTTTACAGTAGAGCGTTATTTGGCCGTTGATAGTATAAGCGATTTAATCTAGCCTGCCTGTTTGTATTTAGACCTTTCTTTAGGGAGGGTGAAATAGAAGATAGACCCTTTGTTAACCTTGCTGTCTACCCATATTTTACCATTATTTTTTTCAACCATTTCTCTGCATAGTGATAAACCAAGTCCGGTTCCTTTTTCGTTATTGGTGCCATAGGTGGTAACATTTGAATAATCGGATAATATTTTTTCTTGCATATCCAAAGTCATTCCTACCCCCGTATCTTTTACTTGAACTTTCCAATGGTTTCCATCGTCAACCGTAGAAATAGTAATTAATCCATTTTCTGGAGTGAATTTTAAAGAATTGCTGATAAGGTTTCTAATTACAATATCTATCTGATTTTGATCTGCCCATGCATTTGGGGCATCTTTAATGTGATTAATAATTTTGATAGATTTATTCTCGGCCATTTCAGATAATAACTTTATGTTTCTATCCACAAGATTGGTAATGGAGAAGTTTTTAGGTTTTGTCAATGAACCGTTCATTTGCGACTGCCCCCAAGACAATAGGTTGTTTAAGGTGAAGAATACATTGTCTACATCTGACTTTAATTTAGGAATAAATGAGTTCAGTTCTTCCTTCTTAATATCCCCATTAGAGAACATACGTAATAATTCTTGTAAAGCTCCAATAGGACCTCTTAAATCATGACCAATAATCGAAAAGAGTTTGTTTTTGGTTTTGTTGATTTCATTTAGTTCTATTTCTCGCTTTTGAATTAAGATTGTTTTATGGTTAAGTTTTCTGTTCAAACGTTTCTGCATGTTTTGACTACGGACTACAAGGAACACGATGGCGCCAAGTATCAGAACGATCGACAAGGTTGAATAGATTATGATACGCTGCTTGGCAAGAACTTTTTCATTCTCTTCGATAAGCAACTCTTTTTGTTTTTCATAGTTTAACTTTGCCTTTAACAATGATAAACTTTTTTTATTATCATCTCTTGCTAGAGAATCCGTTAGTTTCTTATGTAACTCATGATATAGTAGCGCGTTGGTATAATCGTTATTCTTTTTACTTATCTTGTATAGGGTATTGGCGCAGTCTTTTTGACCATTAATAGAGTTTATTGCGTTGGCCACTGCGTACCCTTTTTTAGCATATACCATTGCCAAGCTATCTTTTTCAAGACCTAAATAGGTTTGTGAAATTCCATTCAACATATCAATTTGGCCTCTTTTATCATCTATTTTATCATGAATTAGATTACTCTGCTCGTACCAATATAAGGCCCATTTGTATTTTTTCTGGTCAAGATAAATTCGTCCTTTAACTTCATAAGCAAAAGCCAGCCAATCAAGAATTTGATGTTTTTCGAAGACCGAGATACCCTTATTTACGTTAAACATTGCATAGTCAAACCTTTTCATTTGCGAATAGGTCCATGCCATATTGCTAAAAGTCTGAGCTGAAGGAATCTCCTCGCCAATTTCCTCATTAATGGCTACCGTTTTTTCGTAGAACTTTAAAGCCTGCGCATAGTCTTTTTGAGATGTATAAAGACCGGCAATATTTTCATTTATTATTGATAATAGAAATTTATCATCTATTTCCGTAGCTAAATCGATACCCCTTAGATAACTACTTAAAGCCTTAGAATAGTCTCCTAGGTACCCATATTCATTAGCAATATTGTTTATTAAGTCAAGCTCTTGACTTTTTTTTATACCAGTTTTATCAATGGAGAGGGCTTTTTCATAGTTCTCTATAGCGATTACACTTTTACCTTTTTCAGAGTAGTAATTACCGTAAAGGGCATAACTTTCAATAGTACCATATTTATAATCTGTCGCTATACTTAAGTTTAAGGCCTTCTTAGAAATTGTTAAAAGGCTATCCGAATTTGAAAAACGGTAATATTGACCAAGACTAATAATAGCTTTAATGTAAGAACTATCTTTCTCTGAAAACCCCTCTTTTAACCGTAATTCTCTGATAATATTGGAAACACTGTCTATTTGTTGCTGTTGCGCGTGAATAGATGGCAGGGCAATACCAAAGAACATGCAGAAGAGAATGTTCTTTAAAATGAATTTCCAAACAGTTTTTGGAATAAGCGTGTTCATATTGACCAATGGTAGGTTTCAAAAGTAAATGTACTTTACATGTCGCTGGGGTACTAACAATTGTTGTGAACCACCGAATTTTGTGTGTTTTGGCATTAAAAACCTGTATTTCGTCGATGTTTTTGGTATATTTCAGGTTTTAGGAATTGTAATTATAAAGCAACTTCCATTAGGTGAATTGGGTTCAATTTTAAGCAGACTATTATTTTTTTGAAGTAGTTCCTTACATATAGAAAGACCAAGACCTGTTCCCTTTTCATTGTTTGTTCCCTTGGTCGAATACATTTTATCCTGATTAAAAAGTTTGGAGTATGTATTTTCATCGATGCCAATGCCCGCATCGCAAATTTTAATTGTGGTATGGAGGGAAGTACTGTCAGAACAAATTTCTATTTCCCCATTATCAGGAGTAAATTTAATGGCGTTGCTTATAAGGTTTCGAAAGATTATTCTAAGATGCTCACAGTCGAAATATACCATATCCTCCGCCGTTATTCTATTTCTTATTTGAATATTTTTTTTAAGGGCTTCATTACTGAAAACAAGAACGGTATCGGCTACTATCTTTGTGATGTTTATTTTAGAAGGGTCGGCCCTTATGCCGTCCATTTGGCTTTGGGCCCAATAGAGTAGGTTATTAAGGGTAAAAGTACCGTAATCTACATTGTTTTGTATTCTTGGGGTTAAGGCTATCATCTCTTTAGGTGAAATAGCTTTGTCTTTAAATAATTCAAGTAGCTCTTTTAATGTATTTAGAGGGGTTTTTAAATCATGTCCAATAATTGAGAAAATCTTGTCCTTTGTATCATTAATTTCTTTTAGTTCTTTATTAACTTTTTTCTGATTGTAATAGTATTTAATAATTAAACAGCCAATTAATAGAGAAATAATTAAGGCAATAATAGTAATCCTATTTGCATTAGTTTGTCTAGCAAGCTTTCTTTCATTCTCAGCACGTAATTCTATTTGTCCTTTGTCATATTCTAATTTAGCTCTTAAAAATTTAAGGTTATTTGTGCGTCTATGTTCTTCCAGCTTTCCATCTAAACTGTCTAAAATTCTTTGGTAAGTAACCGTTTGTTTAAAATTACCTTTTTGAAATTCAACTTCTTTGGAATAATAATACGCCTCTCTAATTGCTTTCGTGTTCTTAAGTTCATCTGCAAGATTGTACAATTTTAAATTATACTCCTGTAGTTGATCAAGTGACCCATTTTTATAAAAGATTTCTGCATAATTTTCTAGAATTTGAAGCTTATCTCTTGGGTTAAACAAAAAATCTAAAACACTATCTGACTTTTTATTAAATATTAGGGCATTTTTAAAATCTTTTGAAGCTATAAAATAACTGGATTTAACTCGGTAATTTCTGGACAACCATAACGAATTTGAGCCTTTAGAAATTACATCAATACTTTGATTTATATATTTCTCAGCTTTTTCTAATTTATTTAGCCCTAAAGAATTAAGAGCAATATTAGATTTTGTTAATGCTAAGTTTATGGTGTCTCCTGCAACATTCCAAAGACTGTCAGCAACCATATATTCTTGTTGAGCTTCTTCAAAAAGTTCACGCGACCAGTAAAAGTATCCTAAATTGTGTCTTAAACGCGCCTCTATTTTATAAAATTTATTTTCTTTTGCAATTACTATTGCCCTGTAAATATGATTTATTCCTTCTTTGAGTTTATCTCTAAAAAAATGATTAAATGAACAACTCTTTAGAACATCAATCATTATTTCAGGATGAGAATTAACAAATTGTAGCGTTTTTAGTTCTTCATATATCTTTTCAGCAGTTTTTGGTTTGGATGTGTCTGAAAAATAATCACCTTGTCTAATCTTAGATACAACCATGCCTTTTTCATAATCGATTTTTTTACTAATATCAAGTGCAATTTTTGAGATTATATTTAGACTATCTGGATCTCTAAAACGGTAAAGAGCGGATAACTCGTTTAATAAATTTACATATTCAATACTTTCTTTCTGGGTTGGAGTTTTGTATTTTAAAGAATGTAATTCTTTTAATAAACTGTCTTTTTGATAAATATCTTGAGCTTGTAAAACAGAAAAAAATAATAGCGCAAATAAAATGGGAAGTATTTTTTTTGTATTAGAGATATAAAATTTAAGAATTAATATCATCAATTAACTAATTGCTATTGTTCTTGAGATTAGTAAGTTACTATTTAATGCTTTCATTTTTTTATTAATCTAAACTTTTATTTTGAATGATAGCACAAAAAAAATTACATTTGCATCCGCAATAAATGGTGGTTGTAGCTCAGCTGGTTAGAGCATCGGTTTGTGGTACCGAGGGTCGCCGGTTCGAACCCGGTCTTCCACCCCAACAAAAATAAAGCCTCCTAATTAGGAGGCTTTATTCGTTTTTGATTTTTTTTTACTTATTTAGAAGCTTTATCTACCTCTGGTTTTTTATCCCTATTTGCTACTTCCCAAGCAGTATGAAATACTAGCCTGGTTCTGTTTTCTAGCAGATCATAGTTTATTTTATCAGGCGTATCCCCGGGTTTATGATAATCGGCATGTGTACCGTTAAAATAAAAGATAATAGGAATATTATTTTTAGCAAAGTTATAATGGTCACTTCTATAGTAAAAACGATTAGGGTCGTTTTCATCATTATAGGTATAATCTAATTCTATATTGGCGTATTTAGCGTTAATTTCTTCAGAAAGCTCATGAAGTTCGGTGCTAAGTTTATCTGAACCAATGAGATAAACATAGTTTCTATTACCTTCTCTTTTCGGGTCGATACGACCAATCATATCAATATTTAAATTAGCCACTGTTTGCTCAAGCGGAAAAATCGGATTGTAATCCGTGTAATATTTTGAACCTAAAAGCCCTTTTTCCTCTCCCGTGACGTGAAGAAAAACAACCGACCTCTTTGGTCCGTTACCTTCTGTTGCCGCTTTTTTGAAAGCTTCGGCAATTTCTAAGAGCGCCACACTACCAGAACCGTCATCATCAGCTCCATTATTTATCTGTCCGTCCGCGGTTACCCCGATATGGTCTAAGTGAGATGATATGATAAGATATTCGTTAGGCTTTTCAGAACCTTTGATAATTGCAGCAACATTTTCTGAGTCAATTTTATCGTTTGCACTTTGCACTTTCAATTGTAAATCTACAGGTAGCTTAGCGGGTTTGTTATCGCTATCGATATCATCTTTCAATGCAGATGCCGCTTTTTCGTTTAGAAGTACGATAAAGTTTTCTGATGTCTCTGCGGCAAGGCCCATTCTACCAGCGTCATTGGTTTTCATGTAATCAAAATAGCGCTTAAAACGGCTGAAATTTTGACCATCATAATACAAAGCTCCGATGGCCCCTTTAGAAAATGCAAGGGCAGATTTTTTACCCATTGCTTCTGACATATTGCTCCAGACCGATTTTTCATCAGAACCAGAAAGCACATAAGTGCCATCATCATTCATTGGTTCACCAGACTTTATTAACAAAATTTTACCCGTAACATCTAAATTTTTGTAATCTGAGTAGTTTTCTTCTTCAACTCCATAGCCGACATAAATTATTTCTTGAGGATTACCTTGTGCCGAAGTAAATGTTAAAAGGTCTTCACCTAACTCATAGATATTTCCATTTATTTTGATGCTGCCTGTAGGCACTTTTCCAATTTCCAAAGGCACTTTCTGAAAATAATCACCATTGGTTTGCGCCGCGGGAATACCGAGTGTTTCATAGTGTTTCTTTAAATAGGCAATTGCCTTTTTCTGCCCGGGTTTGCCCGTTTCTCGCCCTTCAAATTCATCAGATGCATATATATACAAATGCTCTTTCAATTCATCTTCGGTAATGGTTGCTGCATATGTTACAGGGTCAGCTTGTTTTAAGGTAACAACATTCTCTTTAGTTGAAATAGTTTTTTGAGAAGAGTTACAAGAAGCCATTATTAGCGATACGAATAGAAGTACTTTTTTCATTTTTATAAAAATTATAATTCGTCAAAAATAGGTAAAGAAGATATTTAATTTAAGTTTTTAAGACATTATCATTCTTTTTTGGTATTGTGTTGGACTTAACCCTATTATTGATTTAAAGTGTTTGTTAAAGTTTGAGATAGTGTTGAATCCAGATTCCTGGGCTATTTCATTGATTTGAGAATCCGTATTTTCCAATAATAATTGACATGAGTGTGCTACTCTAACTTCTGTAATAAAAGTAAAAAATGATTTATTGCTACGCTGCTTAAAAAATCTGCAAAACGCATTAGGACTCATATGTACCATATTCGCGACTGTCTTTAGCTTTATATCATCTTGAAAATTATTAATTACGTAATCAAAAATCAGCTGAAGTCTTTCGCCTTGATGATCGGACAGTACTTTCTTATACACTTTACTATTTAATAGCTTTACCGATTCTTCCGAAAGGTTTTTTATAATACTTAAAAGCGAAATAAATAATTGAAATCTATTTGCTCTATGCAATTGAAGAAATAGATTCTCCCAATAATTATTGTCATAGGTGCTGAGCGATATCCCATATTTTATGTTATCAAAGAATGACTTGGTTACTTGCATTTCTGGAATGTCAAAAAAGTTTTCTCCAAAAGAATTATGAGAGAAAAATAAAGATATCATATGAGATTTAAGAGGGCTCTTTTTGCTTTGGAAAAGATGTGGAATATTGCTGTCAATGCCAATAACATCTCCAGCTTTGTAGGCATGGATATTATTTCCCACAATAAGTTTGCCTTCTCCACTAAAAATATAGCTTATTTGAATCTCTTGATGGTGGTGTAGTTTATCAAAAAAAGTATATACTATATCTTCCTGTAAAACAATATTCTCTTGAGGTTTCTTCGTAATCTTAAAGGGATAGGTTTTCACTTTTTCTGTAAATTAACTCTAATATGAGTTTATAAATTAAATATAGGGTAAAATAGTGGTAAAATATGCTAATAATAGAAAAAGAAAACATATGGGCATCTAGTATTTTTACAAAAAAAATATGATGGAACAAATAGAATGGAAAGGTGTTATGCCCGCGGTGACTACCAAATTCACAGATGATGATACCTTGGATTTAGATATGTTCGCCCTAAACATAAAGGCGCAAATTGATGCAGGTGTTCATGGACTTGTACTTGGCGGAACCTTGGGTGAGGCAAGTACGCTTACCGATGACGAAAAACGTGTTTTAATTGAAACAACTGTAGGTTTGGCAGATGGAAGGTTGCCTGTAATTATAAATATAGCTGAACAGTCTACGAAAGATGCTATCAAGGCGGCTGATAACGCCAGTAAATATGGAGCTGATGGTCTAATGATGCTACCTCCAATGCGATATAAATCAACTGATTACGAAACTGTAACCTATTTTGAAACGGTAGCTAAAAGCACCGATTTACCAATTATGATTTACAATAACCCAGTAGATTATAAAATTGAGGTAACCTTAGATATGTTAGATCAACTTTTAAAGCTTGACAATATTCAGGCGGTTAAAGAATCTACTCGAGATGTTTCTAACGTCACACGAATCAAAAATAGGTTCGAAGATCGTTTAAAAATTCTTTGTGGGGTAGATACTTTGGCCTTAGAAAGTATTCTAATAGGAGCTGATGGGTGGGTTGCAGGTTTGGTTTGCGCGTTTCCAAGAGAGACGGTGGCTATTTATGAACTTGCTAAAGCGGGAAGGATAGATGAGGCGATACGTATTTACCGTTGGTTTTTACCTTTGTTAGAACTAGATATTAATCCGCAATTAGTTCAAAATATTAAACTAGCCGAGGTAGCTACTGGTATTGGAACAGAGAATGTAAGGGCACCAAGGCTTCCTTTACAAGGACCTGAAAGAGAACGAGTACTCGAAATCATCGAACAAGGAGTTAAAACTAGACCTGATCTACCAGATTACAAATCATTATGATTACAGGAAAAAATTATATCGGAAATAAGCTTTCCAGTTCAGGAAGCAAAACCTTCACCACATTCAACCCAGAATCGAACACCGAAAATTATTGGAAGCTTTATGAAGCCTCTGATGCTGAAGTTGACGAAGCTATGCGACTAGCTCATGATGCCTTTAAAGTATACAAAACTATGCCAGGGAGGCGTAAAGGTGATTTTCTAAACCATATCGCCCTTGAGATAGAAGCTTTAGGCGATAAGCTGATAAAGGTATATTGTGAAGAAACCGGTCTACCTGAGGGTAGAGCAAAAGGGGAACGCGCAAGAACGGTAGGTCAATTAAGAATGTTTGCCAATTTAGTAGAAGAAGGTTCATGGGTACAAGCAACAATTGATACAGCTTTGCCCGATAGAGCTCCTATGGCAAAGCCTGATTTACGAAAAATGATGCTGCCTCTAGGGCCTGTAGTGGTTTTTGGAGCTAGTAATTTTCCTTTGGCGTATTCTACGGCCGGAGGAGATACAGCAAGTGCATTAGCATCTGGCTGTCCAGTTGTGGTGAAAAGTCACCCCATGCATGCAGGTACCGGAGAATTAGTGGCTTCGGCAATTATAAGGGCAGCAGAGAAAACAGGTATGCCAAATGGCGTTTTTTCTAACCTCAATAGTAGCGGTATCGAAGTTGGCAAGAAGTTGGTAGAACATCCACTCTCGAAAGCAATCGGTTTTACGGGAAGTATTAAGGGGGGAAGAGCACTCTATGATATGGCAGCTAATCGTGAAGAACCAATACCTGTTTTTGCCGAAATGGGAAGCGTAAATCCAGTTGTATTTCTTCCTCGGGCATTAAAAGAGAAAGGCAAAACTTTGGCAAAGACCTACGCTGGTTCGATTACTTTGGGGGCAGGGCAGTTCTGCACTAATCCTGGGTTGCTTTTTGCCATAGATAGTGTTGAGTTGGACTCATTTATTGAAGAATTGGCCACAGAAATAGTAAAAGTCAAGCCTTTTTGTATGCTAAACCCTCAAATAAAGAAGAATTACCAGGCCAATAAGTCTAAAGTTCAAAGTGAGACCGGTGTGCAAATAAAAGCTAGTTTAGATGACAGTCCAGATAATTACGCAAATCAGGCATTGGCAATAGTTTCGGGTTCTACATTTATAGTGAATAAATCATTGCAAAATGAAGTTTTTGGGCCGTTTTCGATGATTGTAAAATGCAGTAGCATAAAGGAACTCGAAAGTGCAATAACTGTTTTAGAAGGACAATTAACAGGAACTATTGTTTCTGAAAACAATGAAATTTTCGACTATAAAGAAGTAGTGGCCGCTCTTCAAAACAGGGTAGGGCGTTTAATTTTTAATGGTGTTCCTACCGGAGTAGAGGTTTGTTCGGCTATGCAACACGGTGGGCCATATCCGGCATCGACTGACAGTCGGTTCGGTGCTGTTGGTTCACAGGCCATATACCGGTGGGTAAGGCCGGTAAGTTTTCAAAATTGGCCAAATGAATTACTACCGCTGGAGCTTCAAGATGATAATCCACTCGAAATCAACAGAACTTTAAATGGTGATTTGATTCAAAACAATAGTAAACGATAATTGAATAATGACACTCCATAAATTTAAATGTATAGATGCCCACACATGTGGAAATCCAGTTCGCTTGGTTGTTGAGGGAGGACCGAATCTAATTGGTTCCTCAATGAATGAAAAGCGACTACATTTTTTAAAAGAGTTCGATTGGATAAGAACCGGGTTAATGTTTGAGCCACGAGGACATGATATGATGAGCGGAAGCATTTTATATCCACCACATAATCCCAAGAATGATGTTTCGGTATTGTTTATCGAAACATCTGGATGTTTGCCTATGTGTGGGCATGGAACTATTGGAACTATTACAATAGCTATCGAAAGAGGTCTAATTGTGCCTAAAGTTCTTGGGAGAATTAGAATGGAAGCACCGGCGGGCTTAGTGGAGATAGAATATCATAAACCAAAAGACAAAGTTGAATGGGTAAAGCTTACTAATGTAAAGAGTTACTTAGCTCATGAAGGATTGGAAGTTAACTGTCCTGAATTAGGAGGGTTAGTTTTTGATGTTGCCTATGGCGGAAATTTTTATGCCATTATTGATCCGCAAACCAATTTTAGTGGAGTACAAGATTTTTCAGCAAGCAAGTTGGTTCAGCTTTCGCAAAATATTAGAAATCTGATAAATGAAAAATACCCAGACCAATTTATTCACCCAGAAAATGATTCAATTCGCGACGTTTCCCATCTACTTTGGACCGGAAATCCCTTAAATGTAAATTCTTCAGGTAGAAACGCAGTTTTTTACGGCGATAAAGCAATCGACCGTTCGCCTTGTGGAACTGGCACTTCCGCAAGACTAGCCCAACTATATGCAAAAGGCAAGTTACAAGTAGGAGAAGAGTTTATTCATGAGAGTTATATAGGTTCTACTTTTATAGGAAAAATAGAGCGTGAGACACAATTAGACGGTGTAAAAGCTATTGTTCCTAGTATAAAAGGCTGGGCAAAAATATATGGTGAAAATACTATTACAATAGATACCGAAGATGATCCGTACGCGCACGGATTTCAAGTTATTTGAATGGGCAAAAGAATTATTATTATTGGAGGCGGAATTATCGGGCTGTGTTCGGCTTATTATCTTGAGAAAGACGGGCATGACATTACCATAATAGATAAATCTGAAATGAATTCTGGGGCATCTTATGTAAATGCAGGTTATATAACCCCAAGTCATATTATTCCCATGGCATCTCCAGGAATGATTTCGAAAGGATTACGGTATATGTTTGATTCAAGTAGTCCTTTTTACATGAAGCCAAGGCTAGATAAGGATTTTATTAAGTGGGCCTGGTATTTTAAGAAGTCGTCAACTATAGAAAAGGTTGAAAAAGCAATTCCTTTGATTAAAGACCTTAATGTGTTGAGCAGAGAGTTGTTTATGGATATTAAAGCATCCGGAGATTTAGGAAACTTCCACCTTGAGCGTAAAGGCTTGTTGATGTATTACCAAACCCAAGCTGAAGGAGACAACGAAATGCTAGTAGCCGAAAAAGCTAAATTTTTGGGTTTGGAAGTTACGCAATTAGACGCTGCGGGGATACGGAAAATAGAACCAAATATTTCTGTAAACGCTTTAGGTGCTGTGCATTATGAGTGCGATGGGCATACCACACCAGATGAGTTTATGCAAAAGATGAAGAACTATCTTGAGGGGAAAGGAGTTCGTATCTACACGAATGAAGAAGTTGTAAATTTCACCGCTTCGAATGAAAAAATCACCACCGTAGAAACAACTAAAAATGTATACAAGACGGATGACCTTGTTTTTGCTGTAGGGTCATGGTCATCGAACTTGGCCAAAAAATTAAAAATTTCGCTACCAATTCAAGCAGGTAAAGGGTATCGAATCGATGTAAAAGAACCAACGGGTATTACAATGCCTGCCATACTAATGGAAGCAAAAATGGCGGTAACGCCTATGAAAGGTTTTACGCGTTTTGCGGGTACTATGGAATTTTCAGGCATAAATTCGAAGATTAGAAAGAAAAGAGTAGCGGCAATAGCAAATAATGCTTCAAACTATTTTAAAGGCCTTCAAATCTCTCAAAGTGATAGGGCAGAAGCGCAATGTGGGTTGCGACCAGTGAGCCCAGATGGTCTACCTTACATCGGTAAGGCTTCTGGATATAGAAACCTTGTTATCGCTACGGGCCATGCTATGATGGGGTGGAGTTTAGGGCCCATAACAGGTAGTTTAGTCGCTCAGTTAATTTCTAACTCTAAAACTACTTTAGATATAAAAGCATTGCATCCTGAGCGAAAATTCAAGTAGAATTTATTCTATTGGGCATAATTTCGATGTTTGGCACTTCATTTGCTTTCCATTTGTTTTAAATCAGAGTATTTTTGTAGTATGATAAAAAATTACCCCTGTATCATTTTTATGTGCTTATTGTTTAGTTTTCAATCTTTTGCGCAAGACTTAAAACTTTTTGAGTTAGCCGATTTTGATTTGAACGGCAATGTAAAAACCTGTACCGTTATGACGGCTTACGGTAAAGAAGTTTTTGAATTTAACGAAGAAGGTTTTTTAATAAAGTCTACCACTGCCTACAATGAAGCCGATCAAGATATTACCACCTATAAATATGCTAATGGTTTTTTATTGGAAAAACGAATGGAGAGCTATAAAGACAATGTGTTGGATGAGGCAAGCTCAATGGCAAATTTTTATGAAATCGATACTACAGGGCAAAAAATCATAAAAGAGCAAATTATATCTTACGATAAAGAATTTTTAGAACAGCAAGAATTTATTTTCGGAGAAGAGGACAGAATTTTCAAAATCATCACTTCTCACGAAAATGCAGTAGATGAAACAAGGATTGATTATACAAGTTTTAAAAACGAACGAACTAAAACACGCTTTACAAACGGCGTCATAGAAAAATCGATTAGAACATCTACTAAAAAATCTAAATTGAAGGGAGACCAGAAAATCGTTTTGACCAAAGATTTCTTAGATGGCGAGCCCAATAAGGCAATTGAACAGCGTTTTGATGAAAGTGGTAAACTTATTTATGAAGAACTGTTTTTAAATGACCTCGTTAAAGGCAGCTTTGCTAGTCAAGAAATTCATCTTTTCGAATACGATGAAGAAGGAATTTTGAAAAAAGAAACCATCAAGCAAAAAAATGCAATAGCTACCAAAGAATTCGTTTTTCAGTTTGATGATAATGAGGAAAAAAACTGGGTAAAGAAGATAGTATTGCCCGACAATACCTATACTACACGAAAAATAGAGTACTATCCAAAATTAGAAATAGAGGAATCTCAAGAATAAGCTATTCAAACTGTTTTAATACACTAGGTTTTATTTCATGTCCGCCTTGAAATACCTGTATTTCGTAATTATCCTTAAAAAGATAATCACTTTTTTCTTTCTCAAGCTTAAGCCGTTCCTTGGTTAAATAGTCATCCGTATCACCATAAACAAGATGAATTGTAGATTTTTTATAATCTATAAAACTGAAATCTTTGTGTTGTAATTCAGAAGGTATTCCCCCGGCATATAGAATAAGACGGTCGAAGATTAAATTTCTTTTTGCTATCCATCTTGAGGCTATTGATACCCCCTGAGAAAACCCTAAAATAATAAGTCTTTTGTCTTCTGGTATTTTTTCAGATTTCATGACTGCATCTAAATATGACAGTACATTATCCATTTCGGTTTGGGTATCTTCTTTGGTTAGCCAACTCGCGCCAACATATTTGTATTCCCCATTTAGATAATACTTTGATGGGGCCTGTGGTGCAATAATGTAGTTTTTTTTTGGATTTAATTCTTTAAAAAACCTAAGAAAATAACGACTTAAAAAACCAATACCATGAAACACAATCCAAACGTTCTCTGTCTGTGAGGTTAAATAGTTAAGAGTTTCATAAGAATTCGTATTGGTAAAGGCAACAGTTTTCTTGGTACATTCCATAGCTTAAAAATAGCCTCTTTTATTATAGGGGTAATGCTTAATTTTACAAAAAATAATAATGGACCAGCACAAAGAAAAAATACTTTCCGTTTGTAACGAAATTTGTAAGGGAACCTTAATGGAAACCTTAGCTATTGAGTTTGTGGATGTAGGAGAAAATTTTCTAATTGCAAGAATGCCTGTTAATTCTAAAGTTCATCAGCCAGACGGAGTGCTGCATGGTGGCGCAACAGTAGCTTTGGCCGAAAGTGTGGGTAGTGCAGCTTCTTATATCTTTTTAGATGGGAATAAATTTTATGTTCGAGGCATAGAAATTTCTGCTAATCATGTGAAAAGCATAAGTGAGGGTTTTGTTTATGCCAAAGCACAGATTATCCATAAAGGCAGAACCACACAACTTTGGGAAATTAAGGTGACCAATGAAGCTGATGAACTGATTTCTAACTGTAAATTAACTACAATTGCCCTCCCAAAAGAATAAAGATTTTTATCAACTCTTTGCCGAAGCCCGTTTTCAAAAAGAGAAAGACTTACCCTTTGTTATATATCAGAGGCCCAATGAACTTTTGGTAAAAGCTATACTCCCCAATACTTCTAATTTAGTGCATGCTTCAGACTTTTCTGAATCTGGTTTTGTTTTTGCACCATTCGATTCTAAAGAAAAAGCAATACTACTTTCCAGTAAAAAAATACTACAGGCGGATTATGAAATAACGCCTGCGGCACCAGATCAGATTATTGGCTCAACTGATAATGGAAAGGAATTCCATTTAGATTTGGTGAATAAGGCGTTGGCTTCTATTAAAAACGGAGCTTTGAAAAAGGTGGTTGTCTCACGTAGGTTAATTTCAGAAACTAAAAAAGATGCTTTTAAGTTATTTGAGGCATTGCTGAACTACTATCCTGAAGCTTTTAAATACCTATGGTATCATCCAAAAAAAGGAATGTGGTTAGGAGCCACACCGGAAACCTTGCTTAAAATAGATGGAGGCGTTTTAACAACTACCTCACTAGCAGGAACACTTCCTGTACAAAGTAATCAAGCTCCCCAATGGAGTTCCAAAGAAGTGGAAGAGCAACAATTGGTAACCGATTACATTGTAGATGCACTTTCTGATAAACTAATTGATATCAATGTCACTGAGCCAACTTCAGTAAAAGCCGGTAAACTATGGCATTTAAAATCTCTTATAACCGGCTCTTTGGCAAAAGAACTTGGTTTGAATAACATTATCGATGCCTTACACCCAACTCCCGCTGTTTGTGGGATGCCCAAGATTGCAGCTAAAGAATTTCTTATTGCGAACGAAAATTATGATAGGGAGTTTTATACCGGTTTTCTTGGCGAAATTAATCTTGGTGTTTCTAGAAAAACACATTTATGTGTGAATTTGCGTTCTATGAAACTAGAAGACACAAAAGCGAGCATTTTTATTGGGGGAGGTATCACGGAGGAGTCCAATGCCGAAAGCGAATGGATGGAAACCCAGCATAAAAGCAAAACAATGCTTAGTTTGCTGTAACCAAACGGTTTTTTTCTCGGTTTTAGTTATTTCAGTTCGTATTTTTGTCAGGCATGAAGCAGTCAAATATACCCTCGGCTATAGCAGTAGTTTCAGCATGTCAAGCTAGGGGGATAAAGAATATTGTAATTTCCCCAGGATCGCGAAACGCCCCCCTGACTATCAGTTTCACAGAAAATCCATTTTTTAATTGTTTTAGTATTGTAGATGAACGTTGCGCCGCATTTTTTGCATTGGGTATGGCACTGCAGCAACAAAACCCTGTCGCCGTTGTATGTACTTCTGGAAGCGCTTTGTTGAACTATTATCCCGCAATTGCAGAGGCATTTTATAGCACGATACCATTGGTGGTAATTTCTGCTGATAGACCACCCTATAAGATTGACGTAGGTGATGGACAAACCATTCGTCAAGATCATGTTTTTCATAGACATATTGGTTATTCGGCAAATCTTAAGCTCGATGTTAGTCATGCCAAAGAGCGCATAGAGCGCTATGCTCCTCATTTATTGGAGCAGCAACAGAAAGAAATCGAAAACTACAATGCTTCTGAAGTAAACGAAGCGCTTCATGTAGTTTTAGATAAACAACTTCCTGTTCATATCAATATACCTTTTGAAGAACCCCTGTATGATACTCAAAATGTTGGCGAAGCATACCAAAACTTAAACGATGGTATACAAAGTAATAACAGTGTTTTAAATGACATTAAAAAGTATCGTGACCTTTGGAATTCTTCAAAAAAGAAAATGGTACTTGTCGGGGTTAACCATCCTAATGCAATAGAAAAAAAGCAATTGGCAGTTCTAGCTAATGATTCCTCGGTGCTTGTTTTTACTGAAACAACTTCTAACCTACATCATCAAAATTGTTTTCAAAGTATAGATAGTATTATTTTTCCTATTGAAAAAGCTAAAAATACGGACGAACAGTTTAAAGATTTGCAGCCAGACATCTTGCTAACCTTTGGGGGCTTAGTAGTTTCAAAAAAAATCAAGGCTTTTTTAAGAACCTACGCTCCTAAGCACCATTGGCATGTAGATGAGGTAAAGGCTTATGACACCTATTTTTCTTTAACACATCATTTTAAAACTAATACGAGTGTTTTTTTAGAGGCTTTATTATTGGATAATAAACCTGTAAATAGTACTTATTTTGATAAATGGAACTCAGTTAAAAATTCATATGTAGCTAAAAGGAGTAGGTATCTTGAAGAAATTCCGTTTACCGATTTTTCTGTTTTTCATCAGGTTTTAAATAGTATCCCTAATAATTATCAAGTACATTTAGCGAACAGTTCTACTGTGCGGTATGCCCAACTTTTTGATATTAACCCTACCTTAAAATTATTTTGTAATCGTGGTACAAGCGGTATCGATGGCAGCACATCTACCGCGATAGGAGCTTCTATGTACGAGAACGGACCAACACTTTTGATTACAGGTGATCTGAGTTTTTTTTATGACAGTAATGCCCTTTGGAACAGTTATATCAAAAAGAATTTTCGAATAATTTTGATCAATAACTCCGGCGGTGGAATTTTTAGGATTTTACCAGGAGCAGAAGATTCAGAAAACTTTTCAACCTTTTTTGAGACCCGGCATGGTATGAATGCGGAGCATTTATGTAGGCAGTACGGTTTCGAATATGAAAGTGCTAAAGATGAAATTCGGCTTAAAGAAAAATTGTTAGATTTTTACGTTAACTCAGAACAACCAAAAGTATTGGAGGTTTTTACTCCTCGAGAGTTAAATGACAAAATTTTGCTTGGTTACTTTGATTTTATATCTTAGAAGAATTGTAAACTATAAGAACACTAACAATTATGAGTAAAAGAGACGAATTAATTGAAAAGTATGCCGCTGACATCAAAAGCAAATTTGGCGAAACCCCTGACATGGACTTGCTAACCAAAGTTGCTATTGGATTAGGCCCAGCGATTTACAACCTTGATGCCTCAAAGGTTTCGGGCAGTGATGACAAAGAGCTGGAGACGGTAAAGAAGAATTTTTTAATGAAAAAATTAGGTCTTGCCGATAGTCCAAAACTAATGGATGCTATCAACACTGTAATAGAAAAGTATGGCAAGTCTGAAAAGAACAAACACCGTGCAGTAATCTATTACCAATTGGCAAGACATTTTAAAAAGGAATCTGTTTATAACTAGAAACAAATTTTATAGAGATATTTGACCGCTCAGAATTTTGGGCGGTTTTTTTATTTCTACTTTTACCGAATGATACAGTTAGGAAATTTCAACACGCTAGAAATATTGAGAAGTACGAGCGTAGGTCTTTTTTTAGGCGATGACGAGGGTACTGAGATATTATTACCCAATAAATATGTGCCAGACCCTATAGAAATTGGTCAAAAATTAACGGTCTTTTGTTATTTAGATAGTAGTGAACGACCTGTATCAACAACACTGAAACCTTTTATTATTAGAAATGAGTTCGCTTTTTTAGAGGTAGCGGAGTTAAGTACTTATGGGGCATTCATGGATTGGGGTCTAGAAAAGCATTTGTTGGTTCCTTTTCGTGAACAACGCTTAAAAATGGAGCAAGGAAAAAAATACGTAGTCCATTGCTATTTAGACGAACAATCGTTTCGATTAACGGCATCTAATAAGTTGGATAAATTTCTGGATAACGAAAACATCACAAAAAATGTAAATGATGAAGTTTCACTTTTAATAAGTAGAAAAACCGATTTGGGGTGGGAAGCTGTAGTAGATAATAAGCACAAAGGCCTTTTGTTCTTTAGCGATGTATTTAAAGAAATACAAATAGGCGATAGCATCACGGGCTTCATAAAAAATATAAGGGAAGATAAAAAAATGGATGTATCCTTACTCCCCATTGGTCAAAAGATGCTAGAACCCACCGCACAACGAATACTAGAAAAGATTAAGGAAGCAGACGGATTTTTAACATTGCACGATAAGTCTTCTCCTGAAGAAATAAAACAAGAACTTCAGCTTAGCAAAAAGGCATTTAAAAAAGGGGTAGGTACACTTTACCGAGAGCGAAAAATTCTTATAGAACCTAATGGAATTCGTTTGGCTGAGTAATTTGTCAGTTCTCATTTGTAGGTAAAAACCTGCTTTTTAACGGTTAATAATAGATTTAATCTGGCTTTATTTTTTTCTTGGTGCAAATATTTTACATTTGTAAAAATCTATACATTTAAGTGGTTGATAGTTATCTGTTTAGAGCCTATTAATCAAAATTAATATCCATTTATATATGCCATTTATAGAGGAGAGCGATTTACTGGATTTACACAAGGATATTGAGAAATCACAAATAATCAATGAGCGATTATTGGATCAAGTAGGTTTCAAAAATAAAGACCTTAGAAAACTTCGAATACAACGTAATGTATTGGCCGGTATTACTTTAGTCTTTTTGTTGTTGACATTTGGTTTTTGGGCATTTTTCTCCGGTCTTAGAACTTCGAATGAATTTAGAGGTCAAGAAGTCTTGGCTGAAGCTGAAGATAGCATAAACTCATTCAGAACCCGAATTAATTTTCTTAAAGAAAGAAATGAAGAGCTAAGCCTAGTTAAGGAGTTTTACTTGGCAAAGGAATTTTTAGAAAAAGAAAAAATATATTCGGTTCAGGTAAAGTCTTTTGTTGAAAATAACGCTACTTTGGCCTCTGAGGCACTTACGAATACTTTATTTGTAAAAACAAATCCGTTTTATGCCTATTCTCTGGGTAATTTTGAAACTTTAGAGGAAGCACGACGCTTTAGAAAACAGCTTGTAAATATGGGTTTTAAAGATGCCTTTGTTGCCTCTTATCAAGATGGAAAGCGTGTAAAAATTGAAGACCCGTTTTAATTGAATAAATTAAAAGCATGGGTAAGCGCTGCTCGTCTTAGAACTTTACCCTTATCCATTTCAGGTATTTTAGTGGGAACGGCCCTTGCAAATCTTCAAGGTTATACAGACATGGTTGTTTTTTGCCTAGCACTGCTGACGACCATGGCTTTTCAAATCACCTCAAACTTTGCCAACGACTATGGCGATGGGGTTAAAGGCACCGATTCAGATGACCGTGTAGGCCCTAAAAGAGCTTTACAAAGTGGTGCCTTAAAAAAAGGAGAGCTTAAATCTGGAATAGTAATTAGTGTTGTTTTTTGTCTTTGTCTCACGCTTCTATTAATTTATAGGGCTTTTGGTATTGAGAACTGGCTTAACCCACTTCTTTTTCTTGCCTTAGGAGGATTTAGTATTTGGGCTGCAATTCGCTACACAATGGGAAACACCCCTTATGGATATAGAGGTTTAGGAGATATTTTTGTTTTTATGTTTTTTGGATTGCTAGGCGTTTTGGGCTGCTTATTTCTTTACACTAAGACGTTAGATTATTTGGCAATATTGCCTGCAATAGCTATCGGGTCTTTATGTGTTGGAGTTTTAAACCTTAACAACCTTAGGGATGTTGATTCCGATAGAAATCATGGTAAAAACACATTGGTAGTTAAAATGGGTTTTCAAAATGGAAAAAAATACCACTACGCACTAATTTTAATTAGCCTTGTAGCAATGCTAACCTTCCATTTTATTAGTATTAAAAGTACTACTCAACTTTTTTATTTTGTGGCTTATATTCCTATTATTTTTCATCTAAAAAAAGTACGTGTAACCAAAGTTCCTGCTCAACTAGATACTGAATTAAAGAAACTTGCGTTAAGTACATTCCTGCTATCCTTTTTGTTTTACGTAGCAGTTAATTATTTTTCGTAATTTTATTCTAAAGAATAATGTAAACCAACTTATTTTGGAACACCCCATAAAGATTCTTATTGTAGAAGATAATGTCATTATTGCAGATGACATGCAATCCATGTTAGAGGAAATAGGTTATGAAGTTGTAGACAATGTCATTGTATACGAACAGGCAGTTGAGGTTTTAAAGAACAATCATATAGATTTGGTTCTGATAGATATAATACTAGCATCGGACAAAACCGGAATAGACTTAGGCAAGCACATAAGAGACGTATATAACATACCTTTTGTATTCGTTACTTCCAATTCTGATAAGGCAACAGTAGAAAATGCTAAAACGGTCAAACCAGATGGTTATTTGGTAAAACCTTTTGAGCAACAAGACCTTTATACCTCTATTGAAATTGCCCTATCAAATTTTAATTATTCGAACAAAACAAATAATAATACCGATGTTGACAATGATGAAGGTGATAGTTTTATGTCCAATTCGGTATTAAAAGACTCCATCTTCGTCAAAAAACAGCATCTTTATTATCGAATACAGTTTGGTGACATTCAGTTTATAAAAGCTGATAATGTTTATTTAGAGGTTAATACTGTTGACAAGAAATTCTTGGTTAGATCTCCTTTAAAGGATTATTTAGAAAAGTTACCTAAAGGAAAGTTTTACAGGGCCCATAAGTCATACATCGTTAATGTGGATCATATTGATGCTATTAACTCAAAGGATATTATGATCAATAATACCTTGATTCCAATTTCTAAAGATTTTAAAGAATTTATTATCTCTTCAATGAACTCTTAAGAACAAGATATTTAAGATAGTAAAATGCCCTTTCAAGGGCATTTTTTGTTTAATGATGTTGAACAGAAATGCTTTTTAGAAGCATAAACCACATGTAATAGCAAGTTCACAACAATAATTTCTTTTCATTCTCAAGCTACAATACATTTACTATGTATTAATTAAGAAAGTAAATTTTTTCATTTTCATATAGTGTTCTCGTAAAAGAGCCTTGTCATAAGCGATAAGGCTTTTTTTATGTTTCTAAATTATAGTATAGCTCTCAGATAGTCTTTAAAATGCATAAAACATCGATAAAATACGCTTTCACATAAGACAGCGTTAGTTTCACAACATAATTTGGCACTTTCACAACATTTTCGAACCGAGGCATGCGTTTCATCCTAATTTTGATAGAAATTTATCATGTGCCAAATCTTACGACATTATAATATTTAAAGGACTATACTTTTTGTATGGTCTTTTTTTAGATATGATGTTTAAGTTGTTGTTAAAATCTCCTCAAACTAACTATTCATTAGTGCCTTTTTTGGCATTAAACCTTAGAGATTTTCGACGTAGAATATCGTTTTTATGATGCACAAGATCAATTTGAATATGATTCATAACAAATACAAGTTATTTGAATATGAAACGTTTTCTAAAGTATAGAATGCAAATAATGCCAAAGCAAGCTAAAATATATCTTCTAATCACCCTTTTTTCATTTGGGTACATAGCTGCACAATCTATTCAAAAACAAGAGGTTGATTTGCTTGAAGCTTTTAGGGATAGCGAAAGTGCTTCAGAAAAGTTTGATTTCTTTTTTGAAACCCCTAATAGATACACACAAGATTCAGCTTATGATTGGTTAGACGATGTAAAAGTGTATTTAAATAGTGCCGAGAAAATAAATGATTCTTCCGCTATTAGACTGTACAAACTTATTAAAGCCCAGTTGTATTTTGATATTGGTGACTATAACAAGAGTATCGCTTTTGCAAAAGAATTACCGAAAAGTAAAGACACATTAGGGCAAAAGCCCCTAGAAATTTTACTGACCCTACTAGACGAAAACTATAGAGAACTTAAAATGTTCGATGAACAGATTAAGGTCAGGGAAGAAAAAATCGAATTGGGCTTTACAGAAGGCGTTGCGTTTTATGATATTTATGAAAAAATGGGGCTTTACAGACGAGCAATGAATAAATATGTTCAGACTGTTGGCCCTACAATTGCGGATAACGACCATTTAGGAAAAGCTAAATACCACAATAAGATTGGAAATTTTTTAAGGTTAGAGAAATCAGAACCGACGGCAATAGGAGAATTAAATAAAGCAAGTGGTTTTTTACAGGTTGCAGTTAATGATATCACTATCCAAAAAACGGAAAGTGATCTTTTTGATATTGAATTTTTAAATGCAGAAATTGAAGGGAATATTGGTAAGTGTTATGTCGGCCTAAAACAATACAAGGAGGCCTTACCCCATTTGCAGGCAAGTTTAAAAATTTTCGAAGAATTTAGTAACGGCAAATATGCAGATCAATTGGTTGACAATACCTTAAGTTTCGCCAATGCACATTTGCAACTTGGAAATTACAAAACGGCCAAAAAACATCTTGACAAGGTTTATCAGGTTGAGGACATTCAACAGCAATTAAACCTGAATCATTTATTGGCAAGCTATTATGATAAAACTGAAAATTATAGAACAGCTAACACTTTCTATAAAAAGAACCAACGAATTTCAGACTCTTTAAAAGCGAATGAACAGTCAATTTTAAAGCAGCAATTGGTTGCTATTGTCGGTACCTCTGACCTAGAGAATTCTCGTAGATTGGTAAATGAACAAAAGGCTTCTAATGAGAAGTTCAGAAGTGAATTACAACAACAAAGCGAACGTACAAATCTTGTAATTATCTCTTTAATTTTCACATTACTTGGCTTTGCAGGTTTAGTTTATGCTTATTTAAAGAGTATTAAAAATCAGCGATTAATAGCTCAGCAAAAGCATATTATTGAAGATTCACTAAAAGAAAAAGATTCTTTACTTAAAGAGATTCACCATAGGGTTAAGAACAACTTGCAAATGGTTTCGAGTCTGCTTAGCCTTCAAACAAAAAACACAAGGAGTAAGGCTGCGATTGAAGCACTTGAAGAAGGTAAGAGTAGGGTGAAAGCCATGGCCCTTATCCATCAAAAATTATATCAGAACGAAGACCTTTCGGTTATTGAAATGCAGGGATACATTGAAAGTCTTATTAATAGTGTGCAATCGGTATACAAGAAGGGCGGTCATAATATCAGTATTACTATCGATGCCGAGGGTACTGAGTTAGATATTGATAGAGCCATCCCTTTTGGATTAATTTTAAATGAATTGGTTTCTAATTCTTTTAAATATGCATTTCCGGAAAGTGATGAAAATGGTAAAATTTATATACACTTAAGAAAGAACGGTGATCAGGGGTATTTTGAATATACTGATAATGGAGTAGGCTTACCAGAGGATACGGATGAACGTGCAAATTCTTCAATGGGTATTCGTTTAATGAATCGTTTGGTGAATCAATTACAGTCAAAATTGAATGTGGATAAAACCGGCGAAGGTGTCCGGTTTTGGTTCAACTTTAAATAATTTATTTGACTTCGCTTTTTAAAACTAGCTTGTGAAGCAGTTTTGGAAAAAAACGTTTTACGTAAACACCTTTGGTTTCTTTTCCACCTATATAAGCTTCGTAACTCTTTTTCTCGATCGCCCTTATCATTTTACGACTTAATTTAGTAGTCGAAATTCCATTTGCAGTGGCCTTGTCATTTTCACCTTGAGCAGAACCATCACCGGTAAGCGCACTTTTCGCAATATTGGTATTTACGAAACCTGGGCATATCATGGTTACATCGATATTGTCTTTTTCATGTTCCATGCGCAAAGCGTCAAAAAAACCATGTAAAGCATGTTTGGCCCCACAATAACCGGAACGATAGGGAGAAGAAAATTTACCCATTAAGCTACTTACGGTGATAAAGTGACCTGATTTTTGGGCTACAAAGTACGGCAAGATGGCTTTTGTCAATGCAACCGTACCTAAATAATCGACATCTATCATTTTTTGATACACACTAAAATCGGTTTCTGCGATCAAAGACCGTTGGCTAATACCGGCGTTATTGATTAGAATATCGATCTTTCCAACGAGTTCTATGGCTTCCTTAACTTTCTTTCCCATGATAGAAAATTCAGTGACATCTAATGGAAGTACAAAGACATTACTTTTATTAATACAAGAATTTCTAACTTCTTCAAGTGCTTCTTTTCGCCTAGCGGACAAGATGAGCCTACAATTTTTAGAAGCAAGTTGATATGCTAGTTCCTCTCCAATACCTGAAGATGCTCCGGTAATCCAAACTGTTTTTCCATCAATTCTTGCCATAAGAGTTTATTTAGGCTTAAAATATAGCTAATTTTGAACTAGATGATAGCATTCTATAAACGTCATGAGCTTATTTTTAAACGCCCAAGTGGAACTTCGAGAGGTGTTTTAAAGAAAAAAGAAACTTGGTTTTTAATTTTAAAGAACGGCCAAAATTATGGAATAGGAGAGTGTGGACTTTTAAGAGGATTAAGTTTTGATGATGTTCCACATTATGAAGAAAAGTTAATCTGGGTTTGTGAAAACATAGATTTAGGTCTCAAAAATTTATTAATAGAGCTAATAGATTTTCCTTCAATACAGTTTGGTTTAGAGCAGGCTTTTTTATCGCTTCGAGCTAAAGATCCATTTCATCTTTACCCAAGTAATTTCATATTAAATGAGTCTCCTATTGAAATAAATGGACTTATTTGGATGGGTAGCAAAGAATTCATGCTCGAACAGATTTCAGAAAAGCTTGAATCTGGCTTTACCTGTATTAAAATGAAAATTGGGGCCATTGATTTCGAGACTGAACTGTCGTTGCTAAGTTCCATCAGAGAGGTATATGGCAAAGAAGAAATTGAACTGCGTGTTGATGCAAATGGCGCTTTTAAACCAATGGAAGCCTTATCTAAGTTGAAAACCTTATCCCAGTTTGAATTACATTCCATTGAACAGCCAATAAAGCCAGGTAACCTGCAAGAGATGGCCCGTTTATGCAAAACAAGCCCGTTACCTATTGCTCTAGATGAAGAATTAATCGGCGTTGTGAGTTTACAAGAAAAACGAAAAGTACTTGAATCCATAAATCCCCAATATATTATTCTTAAACCAAGTTTGGTTGGCGGTTATAAAGGTTCACAAGAATGGATAGACCTAGCAGAAGCGCTTGATATAAAATGGTGGATTACAAGTGCCTTAGAGAGTAATATTGGGTTAAATGCAATTGCACAATGGACATACACTCTCAAAAGTAATTTACCTCAGGGATTGGGAACGGGTAGTCTCTTTACCAACAATTTTGAAAGCCCTTTGCATGTTGCAAAAGGCAAGTTGTTTTATAGAAAAGATTTATCTTGGCAGCAAGATTTAATAGAACAGTTATGTATATAGAACAGGGGTATAAAGGGAATATCGGTCTTTGGAAATATTTTATAATTCCATTAGGCTTTATCGGGTTTATGGCCTTCAATTATATTCTAACCATAAATTCTGATATTAATGTAGAAGATGCCATGGGCTCTATGATTGATAAATTAGGTACTAACATAGTCTTAATTATTCTATTGGCGCCTTTGGTGGCAGGCCTTTTCGTCGTTTTAGGTTGGACAATCCTGGTACATCAGCAATCAATAAGGTCATTAACAACCTCTAGAAAAAAAATAGATTGGAAACGAGTGTTTTTTGCATTTGCACTTTGGGGAGGTTTAACGATAGTAATTACCCTAATTGACGTTTATGCTTCTCCTGATGACTATGTCCTCAATTTTAATTTGCCAAAATTTATTGTATTAGCGATAATAGCAATCTTTCTAATACCTCTTCAAACCAGTTTTGAAGAATATTTATTTAGAGGGCACATGATGCAGGGACTTGGTCTTTTGGCGAAAAATAAGTGGGTTCCATTAATTATCACCTCCGTTCTTTTTGGCTTGATGCATATCGCCAATCCTGAAGTCGAAAAATTGGGTTATGGAATCATGGTGTATTATATCGGTACTGGTTTTTTTCTGGGAATTATGACATTAATGGACGAGGGTTTGGAATTGGCACTTGGGTTTCACGCAGCAAATAATCTGATAACATCTTTACTTGTGACGGCCGACTGGACAGCGTTTCAAACTGATTCTATTTATAGGGATGTTTCTCAACCCGTTCTTGGGTTAGATGTATTGGTTCCTGTTTTGGTAATATTTCCAATTTTACTATTCATTTTTTCAAAAAAGTATAAATGGACCGATTGGAAGGAAAGACTTTTCGGAAAAGTCATGATTAAAGAAGAATTTTTAGCTGTTGAGAATGGAAATCCATCCGAAGTTTAAACTTAATGGCGAGTCGTATTCTGTTCAAGAACTTAAAGAAGTTGCATATAGTTTAGTTAAAGAAGGAGAACCTTTTGAAGTTTCTATTGGTAACTTTCTGCTCAACTGGTTGAGTACATCTAAAACACTTACGGTTTCTACTTCTGGGTCAACAGGTACACCAAAACAAATTCAACTTCAAAAAACACAGATGGTCAATTCTGCATTGGCTACTGGTCATTTTTTCAACTTAAAAGCGGGAAATTCTGCTTTGCTCTGTTTACCATGTAACTTTATTGCAGGTAAAATGATGCTGGTAAGAGCTATGGTTCTAGGTCTGGAAATGGATAGCGTTGAACCGAGTTCAAATCCATTAAAAGAAGTTATAAAAACTTATGATTTTGGGGCTATGATTCCGCTTCAAGCTCAAAATTCACTAAAAAAATTACAACTAATTGATAAGCTTATTTTAGGGGGAACCTCACTCAATCAAAAACTGAGAAATCAACTAAGCCCTTTAAATACATCTATTTACGAAACTTATGGTATGACCGAGACTATAACACATATAGCTGTTAGAAAGCTCGAAACTGACAAATTCGTAACTCTTCCAGATGTAACCGTTGTTCAAGATTCAAGAGAATGTTTGGTTATAAATGCCCCAAAGATTTCCGCTGAAGAAGTGGTTACCAATGATGTCGTAGAGTTAATTTCTAATACCGAATTTAAATGGCTAGGTAGATACGATACAGTAATTAATTCCGGAGGAATTAAACTGATTCCCGAACAAATTGAACTAAAACTCTCAAAAATTATTGATAATCGTTTTTTTGTTGCCGGAATACCTGATGAAACTTTAGGTGAAAAATTGGTTTTAGTGGTTGAAGGCAAAATTAACACCGATATTATATTGGAGAAAATACAGGGTTTAAAGTACCTGTCTAAATATGAAAAGCCTAAAGTCGTTCTACGTATTAAAAAGTTTATTGAAAGTGCCAACGGAAAAGTATTGCGTTCCAAAACACTTTCTACATCGGTCAAGAACTAATATTTCGTATTTTACATTATCAATTAACTCAAATGAAAAATACACTGCTAATACTTAGTTTTATTCTTCCTTTTCTTTTAACATCGCAACAGATATTGCCCGAAAATGAACGGGCTAGGGTAGTAGATGAAATTTTAGAAGACCGTTTTAATACTCTTTTGCCACAATTGATGGATAAGACGGATATTGATATGTGGATTCTAATTTCAAGAGAATATAATGAAGATCCTGTATTACGTACTATGCTCCCAGCCAAGTGGTTAAATGCACGGCGTAGAACTATTTTGGTTTTTTATAGAAATAAAGAAAAGAATACGATTGATAAACTTGCCGTTGCCAGGTATAATGTTGGTAAGAGTATTCAATCTGCTTGGGACAAAGAAAAGGAGCCTAATCAATGGAAACGATTAATGGAGCTTATAGAAGAACGGAATCCTAGTAAAATTGGATTAAACTTTTCTAAAGACCACAATATTGCAGATGGGTTGGATAAAACCGATTATGATGAGTTTATTAAAAATCTTCCAAGCAAGTACAAAAACAAAGTCGTTTCGGCAGAGCAGTTAGCAGTACGTTGGATAGAGACAAGAACAGAACGTGAAATGATAATCTATAACCAATTGGTAGCTATTACCCATGATATTATAGCCAAAGCATTTTCTGAGAAGGTTATAACTCCTGGTATTACCACTACGACTGAAGTGGAGTGGTGGATGCGGCAAAAAGTAACGGATTTAGGCCTAGAGACATGGTTTCACCCAACAGTAGATGTACAAAGAACAAGTGAAGAATTGGTCGGTCATTTGTATTCATTTTCCGGTAGGCCCGATGATATGGTAATTCTGCCGGGCGATTTGTTACACTGTGATTTCGGAATTACTTATTTACGCCTAAATACGGATTGTCAAGAATTGGCTTATGTACTAAAACCACAAGAGAAAAAGGCGCCAGACTTTTTGGTTAATGGTCTTAAAGATGGAAATCGTGTTCAGGATTTTTTAACCAAGAATATGATTAATGGAAAAACTGGTAATCAAATTTTAGCAAAATCACTTTCGGAAGCTAAAGCTGCTGGCCTAAGACCAGCGATTTATACGCATCCACTTGGTTCATATGGTCATTCTGCGGGCACTACCATAGGAATGTGGGACTCTCAAGGCGGGGTAATGAAAGATGATGGTGAAAACTATCCGTTAAATCCAAATACGGTTTATGCCATCGAATTAAATACTACCATAACAATTCCTGAATGGAAAAGAGACATTCGAATTATGCTTGAAGAAGCAGGTTTTTATGGTGAAGATGGATTTAGATATGTGAATGGCAGACAAACAGAATTATTGCTTATACCAAGAGTTAAAGCACAACAGGGCAATTAGTTAACTTAATTTTTTCATAATTAAACTTACAATAACTCCATTTTTTGTATTTTAAGTTTGTTTCAAAAAATTGCTTTTTGTGTAATTATTCATCGGAATCAATTTAAAAGTCAATAGCATGCCTGAAATTGGAATGATGTTTGATTCTTTTTTACAAGTTCCCGATAAGTCTAATTTAAATACTCCAGCTATGAAAAAAATTCTTTTTCCAGTATTACTTTTATTTTTTGCTTACTCTTTTTCGCAAGACCAGCGCACAATCTTTGGTAAAGTTAGTGATGGTACTAATCCATTAGAAAATGTAAATATTGAAATAGAAAGTAACAACACTGCAACAGCCTCAGATAAAGAGGGAAAATACCAAATATCAGCGGAAACAGGAGATATAGTTAAATTTTCGTATGCAGGTTTAAAAACAATTAAAATAAAAATCGAGGATGTAACCCGAATTCTTAACCCTATAATGATTCCTGATATTACAGAATTGGATGAAGTTGTTGTAGAAGCCAGTAAACGTCGTTCACAAAAAGATTTAGAAGAAGATTACGTAATAAATAAAAATATTATAAGAACTGCTTGGGGTCTTATAGATGCCGATAGGGCTCCAGGAAATATTCGCATATTAACAGAAGAAGAAATTAGTCCCGTTTCTATATGTGTTCTTGATTTATTGAAAAGTCGATTCCCTGGAATAGTTGTCCTTGGTGGTTGTGATGGTGGAGGTGGAGGAAGTGTTTTTATAAGAGGTGCAAATTCTATTTCTAATAATAGACCAGCGGTTTTTGATGTTGATGGACAAATATTTACAGATACTCCAGTTTGGATTGACGTCACAAATATTAAACGCTTAGCCATTTTAAATAACGCTGCAAGTACTGTACAATATGGAAGTTTTGGATTTGGCGGAGTAATTGTAATAAATACTATTGGGGGAAACCCACAATCAAATACAATTGTAGATAGAGCGCGTTTAAAAAATAACTTTGTTAAGGGAAGGGTTTTAAAAGCATCTGAGATAGCTAAAAACAAACCTAATTATTTAAGAGAATTAGAAGCTAGTTCAAGTTTTGAGGAAGCCAAAGAAATCTACTTGACAAATAAAGCTAAGTATAATAATTCGTCTTACTTTTTTATAGATGCTTACAATTACTTTTATGAAGATTTAAAAGAAGCGGAATTTGCGGATAGTATAATTAAAGAGAATTATAGGTTGTTCGAGGGTAACGCTATTCTTTTAAAAGCTTTAGCTTACAGTTATGACAGTCAAGAAAGGTTTAAAAAATCTCATGAGCTGTATAAAGAGATATTCATTCTTCGCCCTAATTATTCGCAGAGCTTTTTAGATGTTGCCAATAGTTATAGAAATATTAAATCGAATAAATTGGCTGCCAGTATATATGCACGGTATGATTATTTAATAGAGGAGAGTTTTATAAAAGCTGATACTACTGTTTTTGATAAAATTCTTCAAAGAGAATACAACAACCTTTTGGCTTTACATAAGAATGAGATAATGGATTCTAAAAAGTCTAAAAAGATTTATGTAGCAGAGGAAGATTTTAAAGGAACGCGTTTAGTTTTTGAATGGAATGATAGTGAGGCAGAGTTTGATTTGCAATTTGTAAATCCTGGCAATCAATATTATATGTGGAAACACAGCCTAGCAGATAACGCGGATATTATATACCGAGAAAAGGACTTTGGTTATAACACAACAGAATATCTATTAGATGAGGCTTTACCTGGCACATGGCAAGTAAATATCAACTACTCTGGTAATAAAAGTTTGACTCCAACTTTTTTAAAGGCAACGGTGTATTATAACTACGGAACCCGTGCGCAGCGAAAAGAAGTTAAAACGTTTAAATTGAGTTTAAAAAATGTGAACCAAGAATTGTTTAAGGTTACTGTGGGGGGTAAGATGGCATCTAGATAAAAGCATTTAGCATAGACTTTCTAAGGATTTATGGACATTACACTTTTTACTTGTTAATTTCTTTAATATGAAAAGAGCAACGCTCTATTTAATTCTATTTATGTTTTCTGCTGCTCTGGTAGCACAAAATAAAAGACAAATTTTTGGTACGATTGCAGATGGAAAAACGCCATTACAAGATGTTAAGGTTACAAATCTTGATAGAAACTTGGTTATGGTTACGGATGAAACTGGAAAGTACAGTATAGAAGTTGAAACCGGTAATAATGTTCAGTTTTCTCATGTAGGTTATAAAACCATTACCATTAAAATAGAGGATATTACTCGTGTTTTAAACCCAATTATGGTTTTAGAAGTGACCGAATTAGATGAAGTGGTTGTAACTGAAAGTAGACGAGAATCTCAACAAAAACTTAGAAAGAATTTTGTGACGGATAAGAGAATTGTTAGAACGGTTAATGGGTTTATGAATACCGATTGGGCTGTTGGTTTTGTTAGGGTCATTGGTGAAGAGGAGATTAGCCCTGCCGACAACTGTATTTTGGGACTATTAAAAAACCGTACAGCTGAAGTGAGCGTGCAAGGGTCTTGTAATGGACCTATGCTTTTTGGACCTATGGGTGGTTCTTTTGGTTTTGTTTATGTAAATTCTAATAGTTTTGCTGCTTCTGGCCCGGCAATTTTTGATGTAGATGGAAAACTACATTTTTCTACTCCAATTTGGTTAGATGTTAAGAAGATTAAACGAGTTGCTATTCTAAATGATATTGCATCAAAAATGATGTATGGTGGCGTTGCCATTGGAGGAGTCATTGTAATAAATACCAGTGAGGGTTTTAAAAATTCTTTTGATAATTATGACGAAGCGCGTTTAACGGATAATTTTATAACTGGAAAAATTTTGCTTGAAGCTGAGGTAAATAAAAACAAGCCAGATTATTTAAAAGAACTAGAAAATACTACTTCTATAGAAGAAGCTAAAAAAATCTATTTGGCTAAATCTGAAGAATACAGGAGTTCTCCCTATTTCTTTTTAGACGCTTACAACTATTTTTATGATAACAGTAAAGAGAAAGAATTTGCAGACTTTATTGTTAAAGAGAATTTTGGATTATTTGAGGGTAATGCTGTTCTTTTAAAAGCTTTAGCTTATATATATGAAAATCAGAAAAGGTTTGATAAGGCACATGAATTGTACAAAGAGATATTCATACTTCGCCCGAACTATTCCCAAAGCTTTTTAGATGTTGCCAATAGTTATCGAAATATTAATTCTAACAAATTAGCAGCTGGAATATATACAAGATATAATTATCTAATAGATGAAGGTTTTGCAAAAACCGATACAACTGTTTTTCAAGAAATTTTCCAAAGAGAATACAACAACTTATTAACCTTACATAGGGATGAGATAATGGATTCTAAAAAGGCTGAAAAGGTTTATGTAGCTGAAGAAGACTTTAAAGGAACGCGTTTAGTTTTTGAGTGGAATGACAGCGAAGCAGAATTTGACCTTCAATTTGTAAACCCAGGCAATCAGTATTACACATGGCGACATAGCTTGGCGAATAATCCTGAAACCATTTATCGCGAGAAAGAATATGGTTATAACACAACAGAATATTTGTTAGATGGGGCCTTACCTGGAACATGGCGGGTAAATGTAGATTATTTAGGCAACAAAAGTTTAACACCAACTTTTCTAAAAGCGACTATATACTATAATTACGGAACCAGTTCACAACGCAAAGAGATAAAAACGTTTAAATTGAGTTTAAAGAATGTAAACCAAGAACTTTTTAAAATTCAATCTAATGCTAGGATTGCCTCAAAATAGTTTTTATATCAAAACCTGTATAGTAGTAACTCTTTTTCTTTTCTACTTAGGTCGTACAAATGCCCAAAAAGATTTTAAAGGAAGGGTAGTTGATGAAAATACAAAGGAACCCATACCTTTTGTTAATATTGGAATTATAGAGGAAGGAGTGGGTACAGTAAGTGACGAAGAAGGTCTGTTTCATTTATTCCTAGAACCCAACAGATTCGAATCCAACACTCAAATTCTATTTTCTGCACTGGGTTATGAGACCCTATATATTTCTATTTCTGACATAAAATTTGTTTATAACCAATATCCTGATATCATTCTTAAACCTTCCTTAGTGGAGTTAAATGAGGTTGTTGTCTCTAACAAAGGAGAGCGTTTTATAGCAGATAATATTGGCTATCGAAATTATGGGGTAAAGAATTATGGCTATTGGAAAGATAATATTGCTTTGGGTGGAGAGCTGGCTACCAGAATTGTAGCGAAGAATGGCTTACGCAGACTTAATCAATTTGAGTTTGAAGTTTGGCACAACCCCTCTGATAGTCTTTTGCTAAGGGTTAATATTTACGAAGATGATGGAACAATTGGAAAACCAGGCACTAATCTGAATACCTCAGGCAAAAATATTCTTACCGTGGTAAAAAAAGATGATAGAATGGTAAAAGTAGATTTAAGCCCATTTGATATTTATACCAAAAGCGATTTTATAATTAGTCTTGAGTTATTAAAAGTGTATGGCGAAGAGGATTTGGGTTTAATTTTATCCGCAACCTTAAATGGTTATGGTTCCTATAGAAAATATGCCAGTCAAGATAAATGGGAGTGGTTGTCTGATTTGAATATGGCTTATTACGTTAAATCTCAACTAATGGTTTCTGAAAAATTTGCAGACCGTTTTGAAAAAAGACAACAGAAGAAAAATCAAAAAAAACGCACCGTTTCTGGTTTTGTAATTTTAGGAGGAAAAATGATTTCTGGCGTATCAGTTTTTAATAACACAACCAAAGAATCTGTACTTTCTGGAGATGGCGGTCGTTACTTGATTCCTGCAAAAAAAGGAGATATTCTTACCTTTTCAAAAGATGGACTCGAAAACTTCAATGTAAAGATTACGGATAAGCCTAATCAGAATGTTGCAATGAGTAGAAAGTAGTATTTTAAACCTGTAGTACTCCCAAATTAAATTGTTTTTCAATAGGTGCATGATTGGCTGCCGCTATACCCATTGAAACCCACTTTCTGGTATCCAAGGGGTCAATAATGGCGTCAGTCCATAGACGAGACGCAGCATAATAGGGAGAAACCTGATTATCATAGCGGTCTTTTATGCTTTTAAAGAGTTTTGCTTCTTTTTCTGGGGTTATCTTTTCACCTTTTTTTTCTAAGGAAGCCTTCTCTATTTGCAAAAGTACTTTGGCGGCTGAATTACCACTCATAACGGCTAGCTCTGCGCTTGGCCACGCAACAATTAATCTAGGGTCATAAGCTTTTCCGCACATAGCATAATTGCCCGCTCCATAACTGTTGCCGATAATAATTGTGAATTTCGGTACAACAGAGTTACTGACCGCATTGACCATTTTTGCACCATCTTTAATGATACCGCCGTGTTCACTTTTGCTCCCTACCATAAATCCAGTAACGTCTTGTAAAAATACTAAAGGAATATTTTTTTGATTACAAACCATAATGAACCTAGCAGCTTTGTCTGCAGAATCATTATAGATGACACCACCAAACTGTAATTCACCTTTTCCGTTTTTTACTAATTCTCTTTGGTTTGCTACAATCCCAACAGACCATCCATCAACTCTTGCGTAACCACAGACAATTGTTTTTCCGTAGTCGCCTTTGTATTCTGTAAATTTAGAATCATCAACTAAGTACTTAATGATTTCCTTTGTATTA
>CALBVX010000044.1 GCA_937969515.1 uncultured Croceitalea sp.
ACTATTCTTTGTGGAGAGGAAATACCTCCTGTACCAGAATTAACCTTTATGGGTGGTTGCGGTAACTATACTGTAGTCTTTAACGAAGTAAGACAAGATGCTACTGATGGTTCTGAAGATTTTATGTTAATCAGAACTTGGGATGTAACAGATTCTTGCGGTAATACTGCTTCTTTTGAGCAAATCATATTTGTATTCCAACCACAATTGGAAGAGGTGACCATAGATATTTGTATTGAAGATGAGCCTATTGATTTAATCAATTACCTACCAGAGTCATTCGATGCTAATGGAACTTTTGAAATTCTTGAGGGAAATGTAGTTCTAAACGGAAGTATGTTTGACCCTATTGACCATTTACCTGGCGAATATAAAATAGCCTACAGTTCTATTGAAGGAGACTGTAAATATTATGTCGATTTTACTATTGTGGTGAATGCAGATTGTGTGCCGTGTGGTCGCGGTGAAATAGAAATCTCTGAAGCAGTAACTGCTAACGGCGATGGTATCAACGATACTTTTGAAATTAGAGGTGTAGAATTCTGTCAGTTTACTTTTGATGTTAAGTTTTTTAACCGATGGGGTGATAAGGTATATGAGTCAAAAGATTATCGTAACGATTGGAACGGCTCTTCGCCAAGCGGTTCTGTAGGGAATGCTGGTGTATTACCTTCAGGAACGTATTACTATATTATAAGTGCTACAGATAATCAACTAGGCACAACATTGGAGCCGTTTAATGGGTTTATCTACCTAGGCACCGATTAAGAAGATTTTTAAATACAAAAGGGTATCAACTTGGGTTGATACCCTTTTCATCCTATAAACCACAATACTTATTTTATCTACAAAAATTACATTCATCGTAAGAAAAAAACCGTTGAACGAATGTTTATTCCTACAACGAATATTAAATTGTTTTAGACGTTTAAATTCTTGATTTTAAAAGCTATTTCGTCAATTTGTATAGAAATTAACCCCAAATTAATTCTAAAAAAGATTTGTTCGAAAGAACCTTAACCTATTGATAATGAATAATCTCAAGACAATTTTATTGTTTTTTACTTTGGTTCTAAGCTCTACTGTAGGAGCACAACAATTGCCTCAGTTCACGCAATATATGTTTAATACGATTTCTATTAACCCTGCTTATGCCGGTAGTAGAGAAAAATTAAATATAACTGCGTTACATAGACAACAATGGGCAGGTGTTGAAGAAAATCCTGTAACAAGCACTTTTTCTATACATTCACCTTTACGTAACGATAAAATAGGAATTGGTTTTACATACATCAATGATCATTTGGGTGTTGAAGACACTAATTTTATATATGGAGATTTTTCTTATACCGTACCCATTTCTTTTGATACAAACCTATCTTTTGGACTAAAAGGTGGCTATACAAATTATTCCAGACCTCTTATAGATAATGGCAGAGATCCCCGTTTAATCGCAGTAAACCAATGGACTCCTAACTTAGGAGCAGGAATCTATATTAGTTCAGATAGATGGTACGCAGGATTCTCTGCTCCAAGGTTTTTTGAGACCAATTTTAACGATGGAGAATTTACTGGGGTCGGTAATGTAAGTTACTATGCAATCGCAGGAATAGTAATGGACCTTTCTTTAGATTTTAAATTTAGACCTTCGGTCATTACAAAATTTACTAACGGAGCACCAGCGACTTATGATGTTACTGCTGGGTTTTTAGGATATGAAAAATTCTGGTTTGGTGCATCATACCGTTTTAACGATGCTTCTAATTTTGGTGCTTTCATGGATTACCAAATAAGCAAGGACTTTAGAATAGGTTATGCATATGACCTTCCGACTGGAGAATTTGGCAGAAGTCTTGGTTCAACAGGCACACATGAAGTTATTTTAATTTTTGAATTAGGGAAACGAAAAGCTGGCGTATTCAAATCTCCAAGATATTTCTAAAAACCTCAACCTACGTAACATGAAAAATATATTCAAAAGTCTTTTAGTACTGTTGTTCATCACAGCGACCCAAGTACTTTCTGCACAGTATGGTTCTCAAAAAAAGGGAGACTATTATTTTAGTCAATTTTCATATGCCAAGGCAATACCCTTTTACGAGAATATGTTGGCCGGCAATTTCAATACAAGTCACGCACATAAACAATTGGCAGAGTGTTATTTACTTATAAGAGATTTTAAAAAGGCAATGCCCCACTTTGAGACTGTTATCAACAATGATGACATTCCCACAGATTATTACTTTAAATATGCCATGGCTTTACATAGCGACGGCCAGAGCAAAGAAGCTGCCAAATGGCTTAGAAAATATAAGAAATTCAATAAAAATGACTCTAGGGTTAAACGCTTTTTAGAGGATGGTAACTTTGCTTCAGTTGTATTTAATAGCCGTGAACGTTATGAAATTTCAGAATTACACTTCAACTCGTCGGGCAGTGATTTTGGTACTTTTATCCATAAAGGAAAACTCTATTTTGCTTCCACCCGAGTAGATGTAGGTTTTGAAAAGACATACGGTTGGAACGGTGAGCCTTGGCTTGATATTTACGCTGTAGAAGAAGGAAATACCACCTCAATACCATCTTTAATAAAAGGTGATATAAATTCAAAATATCACGAAAGCTCTTTAATATTTACAACAGATTATAAAAAGGATACGGTAATTTATTTTACTAGAAACAACTATTTTGACAAAAAAGAGGGGTACGGTTTAGATAAGGAGAATAACCTAAAAATTTATAAGGCCGAACTGAAAGAAAGCGGTTGGAAGACTGTAAAAAGTTTAAGAATTAATAGTGATTTGTACTCCACGGGTCACCCTGCTATTAGTCCAGATGGTAAACGACTCTATTACGCCTCAGATAGACCGGGCGGCTATGGTGGAACGGATATCTATTATTCTGAAATACATGAAAGAGGCGGTATCGGGCAACCTATAAATGCGGGTCCTGTGGTAAACACCGAAGGTAACGAGATGTTCCCCTTTATTAATATTGAGGGAAAATTGTTCTTTTCATCTGACGGCCATGTCGGTTTTGGACAACTAGATGTTTTTTCTACTATAATCGATGTTGATGGTAACTTTGTTGATGTCATTAACCTTGGAAGACCCATTAATAGCTCTGCAGATGATTTTAGCTTTTTTGCCGAGGATAACGGTATCAATGGTTATATAAGTTCTAATAGAGAAGGAGGTAAAGGAAGTGATGATATTTATAGGTTTGAGTTTACACCATCGCTAGCGGTAGAAGGTATCGTAAGAGATGCCGTAAACAATCAACCGCTAGATAACGTTG
>CALBVX010000045.1 GCA_937969515.1 uncultured Croceitalea sp.
TAGATGCCGCTTCTAACAAGCCGAACACAAAAAAGAAATCGTTGGCCACAACCATCACAGGGGAACGATTGCAACTGCTCGCCAAAGATTTTAATACACCAGGAGGCATAAGCATCAAGGATAGAAAAAAAGACAATGAAAAGGGAACAAGAATTACCTTAATAGTTCCTTATAAAATAATTGAGAACTCATGAAGGCACTTATCGTTGAGGACAAAGCCTATATCAGAAAAGGTTTGATAAATCTTTTGGAAACGGTCGATACCAAGGTAGAAATTATAGGTGAATGTGCTTCCGTGAAAGAAGCCGTGGTGGTAAGTAATGCTTGTAAACCAGAATTGGTATTTCTTGATATTAACCTTACCGATGGTACCGGGTTCGACTTTCTTGACCAAACAGAGCGCCTGGGCTTTAAAACGATATTTATAACCGCTTATGAGGAGTATGCCTTAAAGGCGCTAAAGGCGGGTGCGGTTGATTACCTGCTAAAACCTGTTGACGTTGAAGAATTACAAGCGGCTCTAGAAAAAGTGAAACACCTTCCACTTGCGGAACAAAAAAAGCAAATACATAAGGCCAAAAAAGTATGGTACCAAGATGAAGCCACATTAGTGCTTTCGCTGAGTGATAGTTTTCAGGTCATCAACCTACAAGAATTGTTGTACTGCGAATCGGACAAAGGCTACACCACCTTCTACCTAGCCAATGACAAAAAATATATAGCCTCCAAGCCCTTAAAAGAATACGAAGAAAAATTGGAAAAGGTCAACTTCACCAGACCCCATCAATCTTTTATGGTCAACCTAAAATTCATTGATAAGTACGATAAGTCTGGCATCATATATTTAAAAAACGGAAAAAAGATTCCAGTTTCTACCCGAAAAAAAGATGCTTTTATCAGCACTTTCCTTAGATTCAACAGTCATTAATCAGGCATAGAACAGCAATATTTCCAACTATTTCCCTCTCCCCAAAAAACGAATATGGGTTTTGGACCGGCACTAATATCCTAGGGTTTTACATAAAAACATTTGCTGTTTTTTTGGAAAACCCATTATCTCATCTTTACGCTGCAATAACCATTTCTTGTTCGTCAACCCTCCAAGAAATAATTAAATTAAACTACAATGGAAAACATCAAATCTAAATTAGGCCAAGGTGGTCTTATACTTGCGGCAATGGGTATCATATCTGCCTTATTGTCGATTTTCAATTACAACATTAGGCTTTTGGCCTGGATAGACCTTTGGGGGAGTACCATGGGTTGGATTTTAAGAATCGTGCTCGTTCTAGCCGGTGGCGCATTGTTCTTTCTGTACGGAAGAGCAGAAGAAGAGGAAGAATAACACCAAGTTAAAGTATAGATAAGATGAAAAATTTGAAACAAGTTTTAGTCCTAGTGACATTCTCAACCCTAATATTGGCCTGTGGTGGCGGTACGGCAAAACAACCGGCTACAGCAGATGGATTTACCGACATTGAGAAAGAAATTAAAAGTGAGTTTGGTGATGATGCGTATTATACGGAATTGACGATTATTTATAATGAAACTATCGGCAATAGCATTTCGACCACGGTAACCGATGAGCCAGAATCCATGAAAATGGAACAATGGACCTATTCCATGGGCAATTGGAAACAAACCTCGGAAATAACCCTTGAAGTGCCTGATGGTACTAAGGCGGCAGATTTTATGTTCCAGCTTGACGAAAAAATTAACCTGAATAAACTTGGTGAACTAGTCGAAAACTCTAGTCAACAGCTCACTGAGGAAAAAGATATTGAAAACCCGAAGCTGGAAATGGCATTTATCCAATTTCCTAAAAGCGGCGATATAGATAAAACAGAATACTATGTAAAATTAAAACCTGAAAACGGGGGCACCTCTTTTACCTTTTCATACAGATTGGACGGTTCATTAATAGAAATGGACTACTAACGATTTAGTCAATGGTCTTCAATTTATTTAACCCATAAACTATAACAATTATGAGATTTTTTTTTAAAACTATTTGTTTAGCGGTATTCGTACTAATTCTTAGTGTTTCCTGTAATAGCGATGATGGTACCGTGGTAGTAAACCTTCAAGACTTAGCGGTAACCCTTGATGAAAACCCGTTAAACGGTGATGTCGTGGGGACGGTACAATCCGATGTTACTACTACAAATTTTAGTATCACATCTCAATCACCTTCTGGTGCACTGGCCATCAATACCAATACTGGTGAGCTTACCATAGCCGATGCCATGCTATTTGATTTTGAAACGAATCCTTCAATTACGGCAAACGTTACGGCCGATAATGCTGCAAATCTGGCCATAATCACTATTGATTTAAATGATTTGTTCGAGTCATCTGTTCCAGGTAATACCAGCACGGAATTTGTCATTGGCTCAGACGCGTATGTGACTCCTAAGGCTTATTTATTAGTAGATGACGCCTCAGTGGACGGGGAATATGACCGTGAATTTTCCTTTGTCTTTACAGATGGAGATATTGTTGAGGATGCTACCAATGAAATTGCCTTTGAGACTTCAACGACGGTTTTTACAAAAGTAACTTGTAACCTTGTTTTTACGAGTCCTAACTTGGTGGATACGCCATTTTTCGTTTGGGATCCGCAGGCTAACCCCAATGGTTTTGTTTCCATAATTATGAGTGGCAACAATTTTTCAAGGTTTGGGGTAGCCAATTTTACAAATACTTTTTCTGCAGGCAGCCAAACGTTTGGACAACCGGCCGATGGGACATTGCTGAATCACACTGCCCAACCTCAAGGAAGCGCCCCAAACAATTTGCTTACGATTAATGCAAGGACTTTTGATCTTAATACAATGACGGGAACTATAGACTGTAGCTATTCTTATGTTGATGATAATGGCGTGGCGGTGACAGGAGTATTTGTAGGCAATTATGAAATACTAACCGCTTTTTAATTTGTTAATCAAAAAACAACCCGTTTTAAATTTAATCCCTATGAAAAATAGATTCAAAATAAGCCATTTATGGTTGCTGACACTTTTAATCGCGATAGTAAGCTGTAACAATGATGACGATGGAACTATAGAAATCAATGTTGAAGATTTAACTGTCACCATAGATGAAAACCCAACTAATGGAGAGACTATTGGTACTATAGAAACCAGTGGAAACGGAACCCCAAGCTTTAGTATTTCTGCTCAAAACCCGACAGGAGCCTTGAGTATTGAAGCGAGTACTGGAGAATTGACTGTTGCAGATGCAAGTGTATTTGATTTTGAGACCAATCCAATCATAACCGCAACGGTAGCCGTAGCTGGTGCCACAGATGATGCAAACGTAACAGTTACGCTTAATAATTTACCAGAACTTGGTGTTCAGGATCTTACTATAGCTATTGACGAAAACCCAATGGATGGTGTTGTTCTTGGCACCATGCAAGTGAACGGAAGCGGCACTTCAAGTTTTAGTATTGATACTCAAGCTCCAGCTGGAGCTTTATCCATTGACCAGAATTCAGGGGAACTAACCGTGGCCGATGCTACCTTATTTGATTTTGAGACCAACCCTGTGATTACCGCCACCGTTTCAGTTGTAGATGGCACAGACCCTGCAATAGTAACTATTAACCTAAATAATGTATCGGAACTCACCCTTGAGGATTTAACTGTGAGTATTGACGAAAATCCAACCAATGGAGACCTTATAGGAACCGTACTGGTTACTGGAAATGGCAGCTCGAGTTTTAGTCTTGATATGCAAACCCCCTCAGGAGCTTTAGCCATTGACCAAAACACAGGAGAATTAACTGTGGCCGATGCTACGTTATTTGATTTTGAAACCAATCCAGTAATTACGGGCACTGTTGCCGTAGTAGATGGTATTAATACTGCAACGGTAACTATTAATCTTAGCGATGTGGTAGAACTTACGCTTCAAGACCTAACGGTTAGTATTGATGAAAACCCGACTGATGGGCAAGTTGTGGGTACTATGCAAGCCAGTGGCAGTGGTACACTCAGCTTTTCAATTACAACACAAACCCCTACTGGAGCATTGGCTATAGCTAGCACTGGAGAATTAACGGTTGTTGACCCTAATTTATTCGATTTTGAAACCAATCCGGTAATTACAGCCGCTGTTTCGGTTACGGATGGTGCAGAAACAGCCACAGCTACAGCCACCGTTAATCTAAACGATGTGGACGAAGTATCCGCTCAGAATACTGACTTAACTATTGATGAGAACCCATCAAACGGAGATGTCATTGGAACTTTACAGGCAAGTGGTTCAAACTTGACCTATACAATTACGTTTCAAAACCCTGCAGGCGCTTTTAGCATTAATCAAAGCACAGGAGAGCTATCAGTTGCAGATGAAACCTTATTTGATTTTGAGACCAACCCCAATATGTTGGCGACCATCTCGGTAAGCAACGGAACCCAGACTGTTTCTGCAAATGCTTTTGTAGCGCTAAATGATGTAAACGAGCTTGGTGAAGTTAAATATGGAGGGATGATTTTTTGGATTGACCCTGCAGACAATTCCAATGGTTTAGTATTTGCGTTTAACAATCAACTAAATAACCTAGAGTGGGGGTGCTCTGGAACTATCACAGGAGCCCTTGGAACAGCTATAGGGACAGGAGCCTTTAATACATCAACAATAGTTTCTGCTGGTTGTGGAATAGGTGGTGCCGCAGCAATGGTTGAAAATTTAAATATAAATGGTTTTCAAGATTGGTTCTTGCCTAGTTTTTTAGAAATGAATGAAATAAGCACAAATTATAGTGCTATTCTGTGGCCAGCAATTCAAGCAAATGGAGGGAGTGCACTAATAAGTTCAAATTGGACTTCAACTGAGGATAATGGTGTTTCTGCCGTTGTTTCTTCTATATCAGGGCAAACAACTACACTCCCTAAAACTGTTACGCTATCTGCTATACCTGTTAGAGCATTTTAAAAAATGTAGCGTCACCTTAGTAGGATTCTTATCATGCTGTTTTAGGTAAAAACCACCTTGTGAGGAGACATGGGGTGGTCAATCTGCCTTGAAAGCATTTATCAGAACGATCAACAATTGAGCTGTCAAAAAACATAAAGAATTTCTCATGATTATAACTCACAATTATTACCATCCATTGCATCCAAAAAAATCATCTACAAGACAAGATGAAAAATGGGATGAGGCGGTGGCTCTTTTCAACAGCAAGCAATACAATGAGGTAATGTCTACTCTATTGGATTATATAGACCCAAACCTTCACAACAAAAAAAAGGGAGATACATTAGAGATACCACATGGCTCCGTGATAATATCTATCACCCAAACAGTAGATGAAGTGTTGATCAAATGTCCTTTCCTAAATATAGAAAAGGCCAAAAAAGTGCCTTTGATGCGCCGTTTGGCTGAGCTACGTATGTCACCCCTAAATTTAACCAATGTGATTTTGGAGGATGACTTGGTGTATTTCACCTTTTCATGCGCCATAAACCTTTGCGAACCGTACAAAATATATGGTGTATTAAGGGAAATTTGTTATTACGCGGATAGCTTTGATGACGAGTTTATCGAAAAGTTTGATGCGCAGCACCTTCAAGAGCCTAAGACCATTTTGTTTTCTGAACATGTAAGACAGGAAGCCTATACCAATTGCCAAAAAATAATGGAAGATGGACTTCAACGTTTTGGCCAATATATGGAAAAACGTAACGGCAGCAACGCTTGGTATGCACTGAATATCACCCTAAAAAAAATAGCGTTTTACTTAGAGCCCCAAGGATATTTGCGCACGCAGTTGGAAAAAGCGGTTGATGCACTCTATGATAGAAACCAACCTTTTCATGATCGATTGCTGAACGGAAAATCGGCCTTGGAAAAATTAAATGCAATTCCGCAAGATAAATTTATGGCGGACCTCTACCAGATAGAAACCTTTATCCCATACAAATACAGCGGTAAAAAGGAGAATATCAGAGAAATTTGGCAAGAGAGTTATGAAGAAGCGCAAGACATGATTGCCAATTCCAGATTTGAAGATGCTACCAATTTATTACAGTCCTGTTTTTACAGCCTGTTCTATTACAATCTGGTCAACGAAGGCATTAGTAAACCAATTACTGATGCCCTCGCCGAAGCTAGCGGTTTGGATTACCAACAGTCAGCACCCTTACTTTTAAAGGGCATGCAGGCCATTATGGAAGATACCTTAATGGGTGCGGATTTTGGCATGGACCTCTCAAAAATGATGGGCGAACAAATGCAGCAATCAATGGCGATGATGCAACAGATCATGGCAAACTACAAAACGAATTAAGAACAAGAAGACATGAAGGATATTGAAAGTTCAATATATAAAATAAATACCGCAAACGGTACGGGCACAGGTTTTTACAGTATAGAAAATGATATCATCATAACAAATTATCATGTTGTGGCGGGTTGCCATACCGTTAGCTTGGAAGGAAAAGATAAAAATAGATATTTGGCACAGATACTATATGTAAATCCAGGAAAGGATATTGCCTTTCTTAGGGCAGAAGGCCTTCCCAAGCCCGTCGACACAGTCTTATTGAACCACGGTGCCGTTTCGCAGACCCGTGATAAGGTAATCGTACTTGGTTATCCTTACGGTATGCCATTTACGGTCACCGAAGGTATTGTCTCAAACCCACGGCAGAGTATTGGTGGTAGCTATTTTATCCAGACCGATGCGGCCATCAATCCAGGTAACAGCGGTGGCCCCGTGATCAATGAAAAAGGGGAACTGATGGGTATCGTGACCTCAAAATTTTCCGATGCGGATAACATGGGCTTTGCCATTCCTTTAGAAACCCTAAAAGAAGAATTGAAGGTGGTAAATGAATTATCTAAGGTCTTTACCGTAGGTTGTTCCAACTGTGGGGGACTCATTCAAGAAAAAACCGATTATTGCCCCAATTGTGGTACCAACATCGATGAAAAACTCTTTGAAGAAATAGCCCTTTCAAATTTCAGCCTAAAGGTTGAGGAAGCCATTTTAAAACTGGACATCAATCCTGTTCTGGCAAGGTCGGGCCGTGAGCGTTGGTATTTTCACCAAGGCAGTGCAGAGATTCGCATGTTTGTTTATGACAACAATTACCTTTTCGCAACCTCTCCTCTTAACGACTTGCCCCGAAAAAATTTGGCGGAAGTATATGAGTATATTTTAACTGCGGAAACAGAGCCACATCGCTTATCCATCTCAGATAACCAAATTTATCTCTCGTATCGAATCCATATCAGTGACCTGTATTCCGACCATAGAGATAAAGTACTCGAAAATCTTGCGCAGTTGGCCATCAAAGCAGATGAACTGGACAACACCTTTGTGAACGATTTCGGAGCGGTAATGACCCACTACAGCAAATAACGTTAAGGATACTCAATTTCATTAAAACTGAACAAAATTTTAATAACCCAAAACTTTAAATCGTGAAAATAGCAATAGACATAAAAGCCGTATTTCTTGTGGCACTGACCTTTATGGTTAGCTGCTCCAATGATGAATCCACAAATAGGGAAATTCCCGTAAGGGCTACTCCCGAAGCCTTTTTCGCGCTTAAAAGGGCTTCGTTAGAAAACAAAGTCCAGAATTTTCAATTGAACGCCGAACAAACGAGTTTTTTTACTACTGAAAGTGGCGTGTTTTTTGTTATCAACGGTAATTGCCTTTCCAAAAATGGAAATTCAGTTACAGGAATGGTAGATGTTCAGGTGGTAGAACTTTTTGAAAAAGGCAGTATGTTAACTACGGATAAGCCTACTATGGGAACATTGCCCAATGGTGACAAAGCCTTGTTGATTTCTGGGGGTGAATTTTTCTTGAGTATTAGCCAAGATGGTGAACCTGTTGATGAAGATTGTGATATTGTTGCCACCATACCATCAGGGTTAACGGGTGGGGCTAGTTCAGAAATGACCCTTTGGTCCGGAGACGGTAGAGACAATGACTGTGATGGCCTTGATGATGATTGTGATGGTTTGGTATGGACAGAAAACCTTGATGCCAATGGCGACCCAATAGAGGCTGCCGTACAAGATGGCGATAATGGGGAACGATTCTATGTTGCGCCTTTTGGTGATTTTGGCTGGACCAATGTGGACCGGTTTTTTAACGACCCAAGACCAAAAACTACCATTTTGGTAGAAGCACCTGAGGGTTTTAATGATGAAAACAGTAGGGTGTATCTATCTTATGTAGGCGAGCCCAATGCCTTGGCTTATTTGGATACTTACGATGCCCAAACGGGACTTTTTAGTGAGCACTACGGTCAAATACCCATAGGTTTGGAATGTCATGTCATTTTTACCAGTGAAGAAAATGGCTCATGGCTTTATGCAATTAAATCGGTGACCATTACCAATGGCCAGACCATAGAAATCGTAGATGCAGATTTAAATACCGCAAGTGAAAGTGAACTGGAAAACATTATAAACAATTTACCTTAAAATGGGTTAACCCAGTAGAAGGCCTTTATAAAAAAGAATAAAATATAATTCCATGATTAAAAAAATGTTAGCAAATCAGAAAGTGACCATTACTTTATTATTAACCATACTAATCTCTTTAAACTCGTGTGCCCTTTTTAAACCTGCAAAAAATGAAGGCGAACCACAATTTAAAGACTACTTTTTTACTGATAAAGAAGGGAATAAGATAACCGGAAGCGTTAAACCAAGCCTAAAATATATTTATCTAAACATCATAACAGAGAATGCAATTGGTGAAAAGGTAAACCTAAATTTAGACCAAGGCGAAACAGAAACAGATTACATCTATAGGGGTGAATATTTAAATAAAGGATTGAGTTTTAAAGTTCGTAAAGATGTTGAAAAAGTCAAACTTCATATTTATGATGCTGATAATAAAAAACACAGAGCTCTAAAAGAGAAAGCGATGAAAGCTGCTAAAAAAACGGATGAAATATAATCCAGCTCATTACCCTAATATGGTATCTTAAATACACGTTTTAACAGCGCTATAAAATGCTTAATGAAGTTTGATTTAATGGGATTGACCAACAATTTTTAAAATTTATGTCTTTGCTTCTAATTCAGAAACAGCATACGCTAACGATATGGAACATTTTCATACTGTTCATTGCCATAACATTGGGCTCATGCAATGCACTAGGGCCTACCTTGACAGAACGTTCAGTTTTTAAGATGCTAGATTCCGTGGATTATCCGTTTCAAAAAATCGTAAATGAGGATATTTCCAAATCACTTAAAGAATTTTTGACCGACGAAGATATTTCAAAGCTTGACAATTGGAGCGATACAGCTCCCTTTCTGGAAAACTTCCTAAAAACGGAATGTGCAGGTTGCTCCAATGCTATCGCTAATTTCAAGCCAATTTACAGGCTTAAAAAAGGAAGATTTATTCACTTTGGGCTTCGAAGCGAAATGGGTGTAGAAAATTGGATTTTCAAGAAAAATGGCGCCTTTGTGACCCGATTTTATCTGTTTCAAGGAGAATCACAAGAACAAATAGTAGAGGTGCTAAAAGATGGAAAACGTAGAGACTATATTTTGGAAGGGGTGTATCCAACCGCAATCGAACCAAAAAGTATCTATTTGGAGCATATGGAATACCACAACAATACAGTTGCGGAAAATACCTGGTATCACCCCATCTATCCCACAAAAATTAAATACCGGATAGATTTAGCAAAAAAACAATCCACTTTACGCTTTAAAATAGATGGTGGATTATACTCCCACCAAACAACTACTAAAAATGGAAAATTTCAAATCATCAATTTTGTAGAACCTTTAATTTACCCAAATGCCGTAGGTATTAATGAACCCATGAGCTATTCTTCTTTTACTGATGCCTTTTATGCCAATGCTACGTTTTTCTTGTTGAAATTGGAGGAAGGTTCTGAAGTGTCCATCCATATAGAATCGAAAATAGCAGGAAAGGAATTTAAATTTTCAGTACTTCAAAATGATAGGTTTCATACCATGGACGAGTACTTACAAAAAGAGGGAGCACTGGTTGACCGATACCAAAGCGAAATGGGTGAAGGCAAGTATTTAATTCGTGTTATACATACTAATACAAATTACAGTGAAACTCCATTGTACACTTTAAAGGTTGACTATAAGAATTTAAGAGAGAACGTAGAGAAGAAATAATAAGATTGCACATGAAAAATTTAATCTGGCTAATCGCCATAACACTATCAACACAAACGCTTGTCAGTCAAGAAATGAACTTGGATAACCGATACAAGAAAGAAGTTATTGATAAACTCTCTGAATTGATACAAGACCTTTATATCTATCCAGAAATAGCTAAAAAAACCAATGCATACCTGAACAAAGAATATAAAGATGGGGCGTTTGATAGCTGCCAAGATAACCAAACATTTGCCATAGCTCTTACCAAGGCAGTACAAAATATTAACAAGGATAAGCATATGAGGATAATGTCCAATGAACCTTATAAGGCTACAGATAACAATCTTAAAGAAAAAGCAGAACAGCGAATGGGCCAGATTAATAATTATAGAAATTATAATCATGGCTATAAAGCATTACAATTATTGGAAGGCAATGTGGCTTATTTAGATTTAAGAGGCTTTTCGCCCCTTGACAGGGCCAAAGAAAATGCCGATGCCTCTATGAAATTGATGTCTTATTCAGATGCCATAATTATTGATTTAACTAATAACGGTGGAGGTGATCCTAGTATGGTTCAATATCTATGCAGCTATTTTTTTGAGAAGAAAGTACATTTAAATACTCTTTTTTATAGAGAAGGAAACAGAACTGAAGAATATTGGACTTTGGAGAAAGTAGAAGGAAAAAAAATGACGGACATACCTTTATTTGTAATGATTGGAGAGAAAACCTTTTCAGGGGCAGAAGAATTCGCTTATAATATGCAAACTCAGAAAAGGGCTATTCTAATAGGGCAAACATCTGCTGGAGGGGCAAATCCGGGAAATACAGTAGGAATCAATGAGTATTTAGCAGTTTTTATACCTACAGGTAAGGCAATCAACCCAGTGACTAATACCAGCTGGGAAGGCGTGGGTGTTTATCCAGAAATCTTGACCAAAAAGGAAGAAACATTCGACCAGGCACTTAGTCTAGCACAAATAGCAGCAGATTCTCTACGAAACTCCAAACTGAAAAATTACATTCTATTACATGAAAGATTAAATCAACATCTGGCAGCATATAAACAAGGTGATTCCAAAACCCATATCAATAGCAGCCTAAAAAACTTTGTAGATGCTGGTCTTTTTGGAGAATGGGACATCAATAATTTGGGGAATGAATATTTGTACAAGGGAAATAGGACAGGAATTGGATTAATCATTCTCCAAGCCAATACCTCTCTTTTTTCTGAATCACCAAATGCATTCTACAGTTACGCAGAAGCTCTAAAAAAAAGCGGCGATATGACCAATGCTTTAGAGGGCTATCAAAAAGCCTTGGAAATAGCGATAAAAACCAATAATGATAATATTGCTTATTATAAGGAAGCGCTCCAAAAGATAAAAGATGAAATAAATAATGAAGACTGAATGCTTTTTTTGAAAATAGAGCAAATGGAAAATAATTTGTGTAACGTTTATATAGATAAATAAAATGTGGATTAGTCTTAAAACAATAGAACTATTTAATATTTAAGAAACAACCTAATGTTAATATTGATTATTCTAGTATTGGTTATCCTGGCCATTCTTTTAGCGGTACTTTCCTTTAGACTATTAAAATGGACCCTAAAAAGTAAAAGACGGGTTCAAGTAGGTCTAATGGTCTTGGTTATGGGTGTGTTTACCATAGGCATCAATCACTTCTTTTTTAAAAACATGCGGTTTATTCAATCTGAAGTATACCCGAATCTGTATTTGGTAAAATATCCTGACAAGAGTTATAACCTTGTACAAAAGGCTATCCAAGAAAAAATTAAGGAACATCTGAAAACTGAGCATGAAACTGGAAAGCCACTGGCCTATACCGATGAAAACGGTATTTATTTTTATGAGCTGGGCGGTCGCACATTCGGATTTATTGGAGATGCCGGCACAAGCTATTTTCTAGACCATGAAGAAGATTTAGGCGGTTTTGTCAGTGAAGAATTGGGGATGTATACAGACTACAGATTAGCTGAATTCTATTATGAACCCTGCAAAACCGATTCCACTCTATTGTGTGGTGCAATCGACTATTTCAAAGAAGGGGAATTTTTTAAAGTCGATAGCCTTGTCGATCTAGTTTCGCACAAAGCATTTGACAGACCAAGCGTTGCTCAAGCGAAACAGGCGAAAACGGATACCATTTTACCTATTCATGGCCCGTTGGAACTCGAACAACTGAACAAGTATTATCCTAACGTTCTTGATGATTTAGACCACCTAGGTGGCCTGCATGCCAAAAAAGTACCACTACCAACCAAAAATGGAGAAATCGTTAGCATTTTGCGGCATACCATTATTTTTCAAGACATCTTCTTATGTACCCATGACAAAAATTTAAACTTGATTGACGCCTTTTATATAGGAAAAGCAACTGATTTTGACAATGGCAAAAGCCAGACCATTGATTATAAAATGCATCCAGACAGTACAATAACCTTTAACAAAGTAGTTTGGGGAATAGCGGAACAGAATCAAGAAGAAACTATTGATACGCTGGCCCATGAAACTGTTTTGCTCCATGTGAACCAAAAAGGAGGGCTGGCTTATGACATTAAAAAAAGTCCAAAACATTATGTTTTAGAAGTTTATGATGCGGATTCTGACCCTAGCGGAATCAACCTTAGAGACAAGCCCAATGGCAACATCATTAAAACCCTTGAAAGACCGGAGTATGGTTACACTTTCAGCATCGTTCGTGGAGAAAACGAATGGTTTAGGGTATTGAAGATTGACGACGTTGAAGATGGAGAAATAGAAATGCCCCAAGGAATTTTGTGGATACATAGCTCGGTCATAGGCATTCGGGCCAATTGGGATGCCCCCATTTTTGATAGTCCAAACACGGGCAAACAGATTGGAATTATACCAGCTGACACCGATTTAAAAATTATCGATTTAAAGCAAGATTGGGTAAAAATAGAACATCATGGGACCGTAGGATGGGTGGCTGCGGCAATGCTATGTGGAAATCCGGTAACAACTTGCCCATAATTAATAATGTAATAAAAAACAGTATGAAATCAATTTTTATTAAATCTTGTTGTTTTTGCCTTATGTTGATAGTAATTGGTTGTAAAGACGGTAAAAAAGAGGATAAGGGGTTTGTTGAGCAACCTTCGGAAACTTTAACCGACAAAGATGGGGCTAAAATGAGCACTCAAAAAAATGAGGTTCATAATACAAGGGAAAAATCCAATGAAAGCACAGACCTTCAAAAACTGAAACAGGCATTTGTAGCAAAAGAGGAGTTACTATTTTTAGATCTGTTTCCGTCAGAATTTCATCAATTTCTAAACTATTTTGGTTGGAATAATAAAGGTAACCAACCCAGTGAATTGTACCAAGAAAGTTACATCTACATTGATTACTTCTTTAAATTATTAAGAAAGCATAAAGGATTTGAGAGCAAACTGATTGGTATTGCTAAGAACGGTCATTGGCAAGCGGACGGAGTTAGTTACTTTCAAGAGATAACATTGAAATATATCAAGAATAAAAATCAATACAATCTCATTAATGAACTTACATCTGGTGATGCAAAATCGGTGCTGTTCTTTCTGTTCGATGGACCGCGTCCAAAATTCGACACTAATTTTGCATCCCGCCTCAGTCCAGCTAATAAAGAAATCCTTGAAGAACTATTTGAAACAGGGTTTTATGATTTAAATGAAAATCCTGACGCATTTCCTGATGAAGAAATCACTACGTATAACCTTTCAGATTATCTGGAAAACGAACATTTTTTCACCAAGAATATTGATATAAACAATGATGGAATAAAAGATATAATAGTGAGTGCCGAACCTTATCAAGGAGATGAACTTATTTTATTTGTCAATACAGAGAAAGACTACCAATTTGTTTTAAAAACGACCAATTTTTCTCAAGATGGCGGCAACCAAATTGCTGATATTATGCAAGAAGAAGGTGGTTTTGTAATTAAAACGGTATTTCTTGATGGCGGATTTTACGAAATCTATCACCATATAATTTTTGATAACGATAGATGGCTGTTGTCCAATACGGTTTACAAAACAGAAAGCAGTAATCAAGAAGATGCTTTTATCTATGTATGTGATGTAGTACAAGGGTTGGATTTAGCTGACACCTATTTATTGGATAATGTAAAATGGATACCCAACGAGGAAGAAAGGGAACGGCTTTGTACTATAGAAATATTTTAAATCCAGAAAATGAGCAGTATAAAAACCATAAAGTTCTATCTATTCTGGACCATTTTGTCATTGGTGCTGGGTATTGGGTATATGCTATTGCTTATGGGTAGTTTACCTACCGATGAAAGTTTTGGTGGTACAGGCTTTATTTTAAAAGTATTCTATTTACATGGTATTGCCTTTGTTGGTTTACCTGTAGGGGGTATAATCGCACTTTTGTTCATTGTTGTGGATGTTTTTTACCTGAAGAAGAAACTAATAACCAACCCCTATAAGTCAAGTTTTCGTTTTACCGTACTACTAGCAATTGCTATGTTGATAGCCGTTGCGCATTACATTCTTGAAAAAATCATTGATGTTATCTAAAGAGAGAAAAATGAAGTATAAATATATAATGGTAGTCCTACTAATAAGTGCCTGTCAACAAGTTGTGAAAGAGAAAAATGGTACAGCGAAAAAGGTTCAAGAAATAGAAATGGTTCAAAAGAAAGTTGACACCATAGAAACGTATCAAAAGCAAATAGCATTTAATAGCGTATTACGTGCTGACGAACCCGTTGTCTTTAACAAAATATATACCGATACCATTGAGTTTAACGACTATAATGATGATTTTGACTATTGGCACCTTAAAGGCTTCAAAAACGACAAGGGCGTTTCCTTGGTCTATAATTGGGATTGGCACAATAATGAGGATTACGATTTCAGGCAAGGTAATCTGATAGTCGTCCAATGGAAATTGGACAGTATTTTCATGGCAGGAGACGAAGAAGTTGTTGAAATTGTTGAAAGGGCACTTGATGCAAAAAAAATAGCGTCGGGCAACCAACCCGTTCAATTTTTAAAACGAAAGGAAGTTTACGACGAATCTGTTCAGGCTATGGTAAGCAACTTGGTTATAAACCAAGCTTTTATCAATAACATCACTGAACCAGAAAGGGCGGCTATAGCTTACACTGCTTTTGATATTGGTAACGAATGTGAGTGGGGCTATGATTCAGAAGGAAACGGGCGTGTACTCTGGTGCCACATTCCAACAACCTTGAATTTGGGCTATCAATGTTCTGATACCCAGCTGAACTTTTTACAAAAATGGTTTGCTAAAGATACGCTGGCTCTCAAGAAGTTGAAAAGATGCCGTACCATCCCCAACACGGCAACGGTACAGACCTCCTTTGATGAGATACTGATTCAGAAAGATGAACCCAGAAAAACGATTACCGTTCAGTATAAAGTTACGGGCATCAACACTAGGGCATCAGAATCTTGGTATTACGCCCAAACAGACGTGTTTGAATATGGCCTAGAGCATATTGTTTTGGTAGATTCCAAAAAAACAGATTTGACCGAAGGTGAAACAAACATGAACCCAGATGCCGCGGAAAATATTGACCCTCAAAACTTTGTTTTGGCCCTCAAAGACCACATACTCAACGAATGGAAGAAACAGGATAATTTTGACACTCTTAAAATTTCCTTCATCAATAATGTTTTAAACATACAAGGCAATGAAGGATTTACCTTAAGCAATTACAATTTTAATGAGATGGTGATTAACGGTACCGAAGATCCGCAGGTATTATATCTAACGATTGGTAATGAAGCAGGTGGCGGCGGTGGAAATGTAATCCTAGACGAAACCTATATTTTAACTGTTTTGGATGCCGAAAATTTTCACATAAAGAGAGAAAAAACCAAACTAACGGACTAAAATGAATATATACCATAGCTTCTTAGTACTGGCTTTTATGCTCCTTACTTGTAATAAAAAGACAAACACTTTTTATGAGGGAATAGTACTGGATGAAAATAATGACCCAATTAAAAATGTGACGGTTTTTGAAGAATCCGGCTCAGAGAATATGACCAACACGGATGATAGTCATAATAACATAGAATCGTTTTAAATAAATATTTACCTATGAATTTATTCCAAGTAGAAGACCTAAAATATACTGCAACAATAATTTGTATCATTTGCTTTTTTTCTTCTTGCAGTCAAATTCAAAACAAATCAAAAATAAAAGCCGAAACCAAGTCAGATAAATACAAATCTTATTTGTCTGAGTTACACGTAAGAGGACAGTTTAATGGAAATGCACTCATCATTGAAAATGGAGAAATTGTATTTCAAGGAACATTCGGAATAGGCAACTTCGACCCGATTGATTCATTAAGACTGAATTCTATATTTAGACTAGGCTCCGTTAGTAAACAATTTACCGCAATGGGAATTATGATTTTAAAAGACAAGGGTAAATTATCTTTAGAGCAAGATATTAGGAAATTTATTCCCGAGTTACCATATAAAGGAATAACGATAAGACATCTATTGAATCATACCTCTGGGCTACCAGATTACTCAATGCTTATGAACGAGCATTGGAAAATAGATTTGGCATATGACAATCCAGAAAGGTTTATCGCTGGTAATGAAGATATCATTCAGATGTTAAGTACGCATCAACCCCCTGTTCATTTTAAACCAGGAGAAAAATGGGAATATAGTAATACGGGATACAATTTACTTGCCACCATTATTTCTAGGACGTCTGAGACGCCATTTGATGAATATCTGCGAGAACATATTTTTCTGCCCACCAAAATGCATAATACTTCAGTTTATAAGTATACTCCAAGTTATGATAAACAAATGCCCAACCGGGTTTTTGGATTTGGCACGAAATTTAATGGTGTTGATAATTTTTCTACCGATGTCCATTATCTCAATGGAGCTTATGGAGAAGGTGGAATATATTCCACATTGGAAGACCTAATGAAATGGGACAGAATCTTATACACCGAGGTACTCGTTTCAAAGCAAACATTAGAGGAGACTTTCTCGCCGGGCATACTAAATAACGGTGAGGAAACAGATTATGGTTTTGGTTGGTTTATAGAGATACTACCAAACGGTAAAAAAGTAGTAAAGCATATGGGGGGATGGGACGGTTTCTTAACTAATATTTACAGGGAAATTGAAGAAAAGAATTGTATTATAACATTGACAAATAACAATAGTAGGTATTTCAACATTGATAGTGGTTTGATTGATATTCTTCATAACAAACCACCCAAATTTCCTAAAATATTTATTGCAGACGAGATAGGGGAAAAAATACATCTTGAAGGAATAACAGCCGCCATGAATTACTACGAAAAATTAAAACTAGAACGACCTGATGAGTATATTTTTAATGAATTTGAGCTTAATTTTCTAGGATATGAGCTGTTGGGAGACTCAAAAGTGGATGAATCCATAGCCATTTTTAAATTGAATCTAGAGGAGTACCCAAATTCAGCTAATGTCTATGACAGTTATGGTGATGCATTACTGGTTAAAGGAGATACTATTAATGCTCTTAAAAATTTCAAAAAAGTTAAAACCATAGATTCTACGTTTTCAGATATCAAGAATAAAATAAAAATATTGGAGGAAATCAAATAGTAGCCTAGTAATTTGATAGATTAAATGAAAGTAAAACACATCTTTTTCTTTTTTGAACTTTTGGCCTGTGGTAGCATGAAAAATACATTTTATCAGGGAATGGTCCTAGATGAAAATAATAACCCAATTGAAAATGTAACGGTTTTTGAAGAATACAATATTGAAAAAACAACTAAAACTAATGATAAAGGATACTTTAAATTATATAGAAATTCTGATAGGCTTGGAAAACTGGTATTTATAAAAGATGGTTATAAAATAGATACCATACCCACCATTTGGACACAACATGGCGAACAAATGGAGTATAATTTTATAGGCAAAGAGACTACCTCGGTAAGGTTAAGGAAAGGGAAGTCCAAAATGATGAACTAAATATAGAAATTATATAAAAGCCTCTTAATGAAATCAAAACTACCAACTTTAATTTTCGGAATCACAACCGTAATACTTGGCATAACTACCTGTCTTTTCTTCATGCAAGTTGAGTTGTGCAAACAAACAATTGCCGATCGAGAATTGACCATCACCAACTATAAAAAGGTTATTAACGCAGTTGGGCGAAGTGGAGGAATTTCTTTTGATAAACTCATTACAGAATTGAAGTCAGATTTTCGGCTGAACGATAGTATCGAGTACAACGACTTCAGTAGTGAATATTATTATGTGCTGTATCCGAAAAACAAAACAATCAACAAAAATGAATTCTTTGATTTTATCGGACTGGAACTAGTTCTCGATGCTCAAAAAGACCTTAAAACGGTAAATCTGTACAAACCATAATCTGGGAAAATGAAATTTCAATATTACATACCGCTACTAGTCCTTATCATTTCATGTGGCCAAGGTCGCAAAATGGAAAAAGAATCAGAGATTAACACTCAAGGTGCTGTTGAAATAGTTGAAGACGCTGTTGCGGACTATCCAGAAAAAGACAAAGGCTTTGATTTTAACAAAATAATGGCCAAGACGAAAACCAAGACATTACCGCATTTTGAAACTACAAATTTTGACAGCTTTATTGATGAGGGTGATTATGAGGAAATAGATGGAGAAGCATTGCAACTAGAGCAAATTTATCCAGATTTTCATAGAGATGGTTTTGACCCAAAGGTCATTGCTATGCATAAGCTTCCATTGTCTGACTCATTCGTTTCAGTTGTTGCAACTATTTTGAAATCGGAAAATGAAATGGAGACATTATTGGTGAATTTTGATAAAGAAGGAAAAATTATCGCGCATCAAATTGCTGCGTATGATGAGATTGCTGAAGGTATGTCTCAAGTTGTCTCACGAATAAGCGAAGGTAATTTAACGGTAAACCATATTTTCTGGGGCGACATTAAAAAAATAGAAGAAGTAGTATTCAAGATTTTATATGATGGAAAAATTGAAAAAATAGATACCAGAAACTTGAATGAGACCTTTGAGAACTTTTCACTGATCAACAATGTTTTATTGAATTTAAATCTGGATTGGATACACGCAAAAACCAATTTAATTACCACCAAAGAGTTCCCGGATAATGCTTACGAAACAATTGTAGTCATTCCAGAAATCGTTGATGAGGGTATCATGTATTTTAACCTAAATAGTCATATTGTAATTGTAGACAACAATACAGAAAGAATTAAATACAAGTATTTTGAAAGCCATAAGACCAACGGATGGGAATCTGATGCTGTAAGGTTAGATGAAATTGAAATAAATTTTGCCCCATACAAGATTACCAAAGATAAAGGTGCATTAGGCCTAAAAGTTTCTCATTTTGGGTCTTCAAGGGTTAATCCCTACTCCGTTGAAAACCTTTCACTTTTTGTAAAATCTAATGATAAGCTTCTTAAAGTCCTTTCAGATTATGCCATAAAAGACTACGTTGGCGAATGGGACGGTGATTGTAATGGTGAATTTACTGGGGAGAAAAGAACTTTGATAAAGAGCACAAATGTAACCAACGGATATTTTGATATAAACGTCATCAAAGAGATAACCTATACAGAGAATTTTGAGGATGATAAGGGAGAATGCCTAGTTACAGAAAAAGATGAGATTAAAAGTGCACTATTAAAATTTAATGGCAAGACCTACATAGAGACAGATGTCAATATTGATGCTGATCCTGATGCCGAAACCAAATCGTATTCCGAATTCCACCCAAAGAAATTAGAACATATTCAGATAGAGAATTTTCATATTTCTCACGCCAATGACATGGGAAAAAACAAAATTATAAGCGGACTTTACGAACCTAAAGATGGGCAACTAGTCCCACCAGATACTAAAAACGATTGGGGTCTTCGCCTTTTACTATTGGATGCATCAAATAAAGTAGTGTACGCGTCTAAGGGTTTTGGTGAGGCATATATGTTCGAACCTAATTTTTATAAAAGCGATGTATCCAACAAAATCATTATCATTTGCCAATTGGCATTTGAATATCCGTTTGGTGGCGAAGCCTTTATTCTAGAAAATGAAAACATAAAGCATATAGGAACCCTAGATATTGAAGGAACCGATGAAGAAAAATATATGACCGAAATCGTGGAAATAAAAGAGATAGGAGACGAAATTGTTTTTACCCTAAAATCTGATGAAGTAATTCTAAATCCAGGCTCAATAGATGAAGCTAAGATCAACAACAACATCCAATATGTTTATAAGAACAATGTACTATCACTAAGGGTTAACATCCAATGAATTTTAATAGTATTTACATTTTATTGGTGTTTTCGTTGCTTCAAGCGCTTGCTGCCCAGGAGGGTGCTACATATCCAGAATTGCGCAAATCGGGAAAGAAAATAGATGATATAATTCCGATAGGATGGAAAATTTTGTCACAAGCGTCTGGAGACCTGAATGGTGATGGTTATAAAGATTTGGCTTTTGCCATAGAAAGTCTTGAAAAGATTAAGAGCAATTACGATGATGGCTTAGAGACGGACACTATCAATACAAATTTTAGAATATTGGGAATCTACTTTGGCAAACGCAATGGAAAATTCAAAAAGACACTGCAATCCAATACGTTTATCATCAATCGAAATACACCAAGCATGGAAGAGCCCTTTAAGGGGCTGCAGATTCTCCCAAATGGGGTGCTACAAATAGATTTCTATATATGGCCGTGCAGGGAATGTACCTCATGGTCATCACATGAATACCGATTTAGGTTTCAAAACAAGGCTTTTGAATTGGTTGCATATACTGAAAGTGTTGTCCAGCGAGTGTCTGGTGACGAGGTTGATTACAGTATCGATTTTCAAAAAGAAATACTAAAAATTATAACCACAACCAATAACGAAGAAATCAATGAACAAGAACATGAAGAGCAGTTTAAAAAATTTGAATTACCACAATTAAAATCGCTAAAATCATTGGACAAACCTTTTGAATGGGAGTTTCAAGGATTTCGCATATAACCATTTAAAACCATAATAATATGAAAATCATAATCATTAGTACTATTGGTCTATTGGTCCTTTTTGGCCTTATCGGCATTAGTATCAACAACCGCATCATAGCTAAAAGAAATCAAGTAGCACAAGCTTTTGGAAGTATAGAAATCTACCTAAAAAAAAGGTTTGATTTGATTCCGAACCTCATCGCTATGCTCAACAAGTATTTGTCACATGAAAAGGAAACCCTCTTAAGAATTACAGAACTACGAAGTAGTGTTGACAAAGCGAAATCAGCCAATGATAAGATTAAGGCCTCTAACGAACTGACCCAACTTATGAGTGGTCTGAACATTAATGTAGAAAACTACCCTGAACTGAAAGCGGACAGACAGTTTGCAACCATTGAATTTGAGCTATCCGACGTTGAAGACCAAATTTCAGCTGCACGCCGGGCCTATAATGCTGCCGTGACCAGTTACAACAATACGATACAGATGTTTCCTGCAAGTATTATAGCGGGTATGCGAAAAGATAAGGCGCATGTGCTATTGGAAATACCAAAATCTGACCAAAAAGAAATCAATGTTAATCAACTTTTAAACCCATAAAATCATGCAAATGTTAGAAAATTTACCCTGGTACGGTTATGTGATACTGGCCATCGCTGTTGGCTCTTATGCCTTTCGCTATTTTAAAATTGGAAAAAAAGAGTATGATGCCCCAGACAAAACAACGGCAAAATTCAGAAAATCACCAAACAGCCAACTCCACCAAGAACAGTTATTCGCCCTAGCGTTATACACACCTATTGCCGAATGGTGGAAGGCAAGTAGCAATACCTTATCATTTCTTAATGCAAAAGAAGTACAGCCCTATTTAGAAGGTTGGGGAATAAATTCACCAGAAGGATACTGGGACCTGACCGAGTATTTCATGAAAGATGGTCGCCGTTGGTACTTTGATTTTATACAACAAATGATTCTCACAGAACCTAAAGAAAAATGGGACGCGTTGATGAACCAAAAATTTGGTAATAATGAGCGCGCAAATCGTTATTTAAAGCTTTTGAGCACTAGAGAAGTCTTAAATACCCTAAAAGAAAAAGGTATTCTAACCTTTGATTCAGAGTTGGAACTTGGTATAGCAGGTTATGACGCTGCTGTATTGGTAGGGCAGGCGCGAAAGGCATTTACGGGTAACATCATAAGTGAAGAAGAAGCTTGGAAGGTCATAAATTTCGCCAAAGACTTGGCCACGCGACATTTTTCTTCTTGGGAAGATTTTGGAAAAAGCTTTGCTCTAGGCTTTGCACTGGATATGAAGGCTGATTACCATACGTATAAAGAAGAGGTGTACCACCTTTACAAACAAGTCTTGGTAAACCCAGACAGCCCTTGGAACACAATTAAATGGCCAATTGGATAAGCTGATGCAAGAGCGTATACAATCTGTATTTTCTGAAACCAACAATGTGTTGAATGCACTTTACTTAAAACGAAAACGAACCCTCTTTTTTCAAAGGATCATGTGGGGTGTGACAGGTTTATATTTCGTGTTTATATTGGGATTACTAACTATTCAATACATACCAAGTTTACAACCTAAGACTTGGAGTTTTTTGGAGACATTTAAACCTACCCCCAGTAATCCTTATGGATCCATTTATCCAATGGCTGGATTAATAGTGCTTTTATACCCTACTATTATTCTCTTTACCAAAGCGTTTCAAAAATTCAAAATTGCGGAACAGAAAACCATGGCCAAAATGGTGGGAATGCTTTTTCCAAAGGTTGAATTCACACAAGGCGCAAGAGCACCTGTGAAAGAGGTGGTAAATAGCACTATTTTCCCATGGATAAAACAAGATTCACCTATCTATAGTTTTGGACAAATAAGAAGCAGGACAAACCAGAACGAAATAAATATTGCTGACATAGGCATTATAGAGAACAATGTAACCAATAGATTTTTAGGTGCCTTAATGCATATTCCTGTTCTTAACATGTTCGCGGCATTGTACCAAAACGTGTTCAAGAATATAGCTATGGGCAAATTGGCGGACAATACCCGCTTTACCTTCAGGGGCATGTTCTGCTGGCTGAGTTTTAAAAAGCATTTAAATGGACATACCGTTGTGCTACCAAAAAACCAAATGGTAAAACTTAACCGACTGACCAGTTTTAATTTTAAGGAAGAGCAAGAAATACATTTGGAAGACCTAAGATTTACGGACAAGTTTGTGGTATACAGTACCAATCAAGTAGAAGCGCGTTATGTTTTATCTTCTTTGCTTATGGAAAAGGTCGTTGCCTTAAAAGAAAAATTTAATCGTCCTATATTGATGTCTTTTCAAAACAAACAAATGTACTTGGCGGTAGAAAATGAAAACGGTTTGTTTTCATTTTCATCAAGGAAACTGGATAAGCTAGGCGTTGTGGAAGAATTGGCGCATGAAATTCACACTGCTTTGCAAGTTTCAGAAGAATTGAAACTTAACCCACAAGTATGAATTACAATATCAAAAGTTAGCGAGCGAAACTTATTTTCGCGCTGCAAGCGTCCCGAATCTTACCGTAACTAATACCACTGAGCGAGGCGGAAGGTTCGTTAATCTCTTTGCATTTTATTTTTAACAATAGCTGGTTCGGTAGCATTCGTATCAATCCTCCAATAGGGGTTTCCAAATCTTGGCTTAACATACTGCACTTTAGACAACAATTTCATCACTTGTTCTTTGTCTTCTTTGTGTTTTTCCTTCAATTTAGTATACCAATATTTTGAAATCATTTCTTCTCTCTTGTTCTTTTCTTGTTTGTTCTGTGTTTCAAATTTCTTTTCTACCAATTTTGGTTTTTTTCGTTTTATATTCTCTCCAAACAACGAAAGTAACATTGCATTAGTGGGGAGGGTTTGTGTCTTTTCAATATCCCTTACAATTGCGATAAGAGCGTTAATCCTTTTACGGGTTTTCTCACCGTCTTCATCAACTCGCTTTGGAAATTTACTTTCTGGAGAAATACCATGCCATTCAAAGAAATCCATGGCCAATTCTAAAGTTTCTGAATAGGACTTCGTTATTTTCCTTGAAAATCGTCTGAACCTCTTAATAGTTCTATATGTAATCGTATTGTTCCAAATCCATCCATTTTCTTCATTTTTATCATTCAATTGTTACAATCTTAAACCCTGTTTATAAGAGCTATAGGCTCAATTGTTACAATTTCAAGTTTTCCTTTCTTGTTTATTTTGTTTGCAAATTATTGATTGTCAATAATTTATAATCTGTTTTTGAAACGTAACGTCGCTTTAGCGCGTTACCCTCTCCCTATTAAAATCAGGTCTACTTCGTATCCCAAATTTTGAATACGTGAAACCCGCTTTATTTCAAATATGCAGGTTGTACCCTATGAAATTTTCCCTTGACGTCTTTCTTCACGAACACTGGAAAAATTCCATAAGAACCACGTGCAAAAGTCAAGGGTAAGATTTGGGAACAAACTGTGGTCAATATCTTCCTGCTACCAATTCCATATCCTTGCTCAACTTATGGTCAAGTACTTTAGCATAAATCTGAGTAGTCCGCATGGATTGATGTCCTAGCATTTTGCTTACAGACTCGATAGGTACTCCATTGGATAAAGTGACCGTAGTCGCAAATGTGTGACGGGATAAATGGAATGTCATTCGCTTATTGAAATGACATAGTTCTGATATCTCCTTTAGATGCTGGTTCATCTTTTGATTGCTTAGAACGGGAAGCAATCGTTTCCCTATCTGCTTCGTTTCCGACATTCCGTATATATCAAGTATTTCTCCCACTATAGGTAAGAAGGGTTGAGGGGCATTTTTGCGAATTAAAAAGTACTCACCGAATCACTCGCCAGAACGGTTGATTTTATATGAAATCAATAAAAATGAAAAAGCCTGAAAACGAATTGTTTTCAGGCTTTTAGGGAATATTTAAAATTTCCCAGTGGTCCCACCTGGGCTCGAACCAGGGACCAACTGATTATGAGTCAGCTACTCTAACCAACTGAGCTATAGGACCTATTTTCTAGGGCAGCAAAATTAGGATATATTTTTCTATACACCAACATTTTCTTAGCCTTCATTTTCATTGATATCTTGGCAAAGTTCTACCAAGACACCATTTGTGGTTTTAGGATGCAAGAAAGCCACCCATTTATTGTCTGCACCTTTTTTAGGTTCTTCGTTTAAAACGGTAAACCCCTCATTTTTCAATCGTGCTATTTCTTGCTTGATGTTTTCTACCGCAAAAGCGATATGGTGTACACCTTCTCCTTTTCGGTCTATAAATTTCGCTATAGGGCTATCTTCATTGGTAGCTTCCAACAATTCAATCTTATTTGGTCCGGTTTTAAAAAAAGAAGTGCGCACCCCTTCTGTAGCTACCTCCTCGATTTTATAATGTAGCGTTCCAAAAAGCTTTTTAAATAATTGGTTAGAAGCATCCAAGTCTTTGACCGCTATGCCTATATGTTCTATCTTATCCATTTCACCACTAAGATAGCATTATTACCTTATTTTTGCAGGTATGGAAACACAACGCCAGAAAAAAATCGCAGGTATCATTCAAAAAGATATGGCCGAAGTTCTGCAGAGAGCAGCTACTGATGGCGGACTTAAAGGAACCTTGATTTCGGTTTCAAAGGTTTATATCACTTCTGATCTATCTATTGCTAAAGTTTATGTAAGCATATTTCCTAATGATAAAGCTTCTGAGCTATTGGAGGGCATGAAGTCTAACGAGCCTCTTATTAAGCATGAATTGGCACAACGAACTAAAAACCAACTTCGTCGTGTTCCAAATTTGACCTTTTATTTAGATGATTCCCTTGATTATATCGATGGTATTGAAAAATCATTAAAAGGAGAAGAGAATCCTATTGAAAATCGAGACCTGCTTGCCAAACGAAAGAAATCTTAAAAATTGAGTTTTCCGTTTTACATCGCCAAGCGGTATTTGCGTTCAAAAAGTAGCCAAAATGCGGTGAACATTATCAATTTTATTACTTTTTTGGTCATTGTTATCGGCTCCGCAGCCTTATTTATAGTGCTTTCCGCTTTCGCGGGATTAAAAACATTTAGCCTTCAATTTACAAACGTATTCGACCCCGACATAAAGGCTATACCAACTACTGGTAAATTCTTTTCTATTTCACCTGAAGAGGAAGATGCCTTGTCTAACTTAAACGGTGTAGCAAGTTATTCTAAAGAGCTAGAAGAACGCGTTTACTTAACTTTCAGGGAAAAGGGCGACTTAGCCTATATTAAAGGGGTCGATGAAAATTATCGTTCTGTAACCGGTATCGACAGTACGCTTTATTTTGGCAATTGGGGCGTAACGGAATACAATACGGTTATGGGAATTGGCATTTACAATGAACTTGGGGTGCCCATAGACAATTACAGAACCCCTATGCAGGTTCTGGCCCCAAAACCTGGAAAAGGCTCTTTTTCTCCACAATCATTAAACACCGAATTATATAATAGCTTGCCGCTTGTGGTAAGCGGAGTTTACACGATTGAAGAGGGTTTGGACAAAAAATATGTAATTACACAATTACATTTGGTACAAGAGCTCTTGGAAAAAGACAGTACACAGGTGTCGGCAGTAAATTTTAAGTTAAGCAGTGGTATGGCATTAGAAGATGCCCGTTCATCTATAAAAAAAGTCCTGGGCGAAAAAGCAATCGTCTTAAGTCGTCGTGAGCTTAACGGTACGCTTTATAAAATGCTCAATACCGAAAATCTTGCTACCTACCTCATCTTCACATTAGTTTTGATTATAGCCTTGTTCAATGTGGTTGGCGCCATTATTATGATGATTCTAGATAAACAACAAAACTCTAAGACCTTATATGCGCTAGGCACTACAATCAAAGAATTGCGGCGCATTTACTTTTTACAAGGTGTCTTGGTGACATCTTTAGGAGGCCTTATCGGAGTAGTGATCGGCGCTGTTCTAATTGGCTCTCAGCTCGCTTTTGAATGGTTGAAGATAACCCCCTCTTTGGCATATCCTGTAGAATTTGATTTGCTGAACGTCTTTGTGGTTTTGGCTACCATTATTGTTTTGGGCTTGATTTCTTCAAAGATTGCAAGTAGTAGAATTACTAAAAAGTTAGTCGCGCAATAAAATTCAGTGTTTATTTAATCTTGGAATAACACCCCTAAAATCGTCTCAAGGGGACAATTTTATAAATAAACTTAGGTAGTAACGAATTGGTGGTCGCCAAATTTTTCCAACACCTCGTCAAAAGCGGCAAATACATCCGCCGATTCATCGCTGGTCACCATTTTCATTCGATACTCTTTGAAATTGGGAATTCCCTTAAAGTAATTCGTATAATGGCGACGAGTTTCAAAAACACCTAGCTTTTCCCCTTTCCAATCAATAGACATTTGTAAGTGTCTTCTAGCCGCTTCTACACGTTCTGCCAATGTTGGGGGCGCTAAGTGCTCACCTGTCTTAAAAAAGTGTTTTACTTGCTTAAAAAACCATGGATTTCCAATTGTTGCACGGCCGATCATCGCACCATCCAACCCATAACTATCCCGCATTTCTACAGCACGTTCTGGCGTATTGACATCGCCATTACCAAATACGGGTATATGCATTCTAGGGTTATTTTTTACCGCTGCTATAGGTTTCCAATCTGCGTCGCCTTTATACATTTGTGCTCTGGTACGCCCATGAATAGCAATAGCGGCGCAGCCTACGTCTTGCAGTCGTTCAGCTACCTCGACAATTTTTATAGAATCGTGGTCCCAACCTAATCTTGTTTTTACGGTGACTGGCAGTTTGGTACGTTTTACCATTTCTGCCGTTAGCTGCTCCATCAGGCAGATATCCTTTAAAATTCCGGCACCGGCACCTTTAGAAACTACTTTTTTTACGGGGCACCCAAAATTAATATCAATAATATCAGGATTAGAACGCTCTACAATATCTATGGTTTGCAACATACTATCCATATTGGCGCCAAAAATCTGTATGCCAACAGGGCGTTCTTTTTCATAGATATCCAATTTCATCACACTTTTAGCCGCATCGCGAATCAAACCTTCGGAAGAGATAAACTCCGTGTAGACAACATCGGCACCCTGCTCTTTGCACAAAGCGCGAAAAGGAGGGTCGCTCACGTCTTCCATAGGGGCTAGAAGCAATGGAAAATCCGGTAATTGTATGTTGCCTATCTTGGGCATTTTAGATTCTGATTTTTAAGGGGTTGCAAAAATAAGGAAATTTAAAATTTTACTTCCGCCTCAACTTTTTCCCCATTACGGTTTACCACCACTTTGGCAGTACTTCCTTCGTCAAAAGCAGAAAGCGCTCTCATATAACTCATCATGTCGCTAACTGTGCTGTCGCCTAATTGTATTACAATATCCCCCTTTAAAAGCCCTGCTTTGTAAGCTGGTCTATTTTCTGTTATACCGTCTATTCGCATCCCTTTTCCATCAAAAAGATAGTCGGGCATCACCCCAAGGCCTACTTTAAAACGGGGTACTTCCTCACTTTCATTTTTAGTAGTTCTGAAAGCCAATTTTTTCTTGTCATCCAGCTCGGCAACGACGCTCAGAATATAATCTCCGATTAGCTCCATACCTTCATAGTTCAACTTTTCAAAATCATCGGAAGGTTTGTGATAGTCTTCGTGTTGCCCAGTGAAGAAATGCAAAGCAGGAATGTTCTGTAAGTAGAACGAGGTATGGTCGCTGGGGCCGACCCCTGATTCGCTCAACACCAATTTGAAGCCTGGATTGGTGGAATTCAAAACTTGGTTCCAAATGGGCGCCGTACCCGTTCCGCTTATGGAAAGGGTCTTTTCTTCGCGCAAGCGACCGACCATATCCATATTGATCATGTAGTTGGCCATAGCTAAATCAATTGTCGGGTTTTTCGAAAAGTAATTACTGCCCAACAACCCCATTTCCTCACCTGAAAATGCGATGAACAAATAATTGCTGCCTACTAAGGTATCTTTCAATTTTTCTGCAAGCTGAAACATCAAGGCTACACCACTTGCATTGTCATCAGCGCCATTATGAATTGCCTCCCCATCCGCATAGAGCGAACCCTGTCCTCCCATTCCCAAATGATCGTAATGTGCTCCAATAATCACCGTTTTCATTGCTTGATTATCGACATAGCCGATTACATTAGTGCCCGTTATGGTGCTATCGCCAGAAATATACTGCACTTCGGAATGCGGATCTGTTTTGGGCTTAAAGGAATAGGTCTGAAAATAAGTGCTAGCGTTTCCTTTTGGTTGCAGTCCTATATTTTCCATTCGCTTTTGCAGATAACCTGCGGCCATAAGTTCTTGAGCAGTTCCTGTTTCACGACCCAACAGACTATCGGCCGCTAAAAATGAGACATCATCTTTCAAAGAGACCTTTTTAGGCGGTTCGTGTTTACAGGATATAAAAAGGATTATTAGCAGGTAAAAAACAGTTCTATTCATGATATTTGTAAAATAAACAGCGTAAAGATAAAACATAAAAAGACCCTGAAAGTTTTCAGGGTTGGTTCAACTTCCTAATTTTAATTCGTTTTAAACTCTTAAAATTGGGGTTTCACTAATAATTATGTATGCAATGAGAATTCCTTTTGTTTTAATACTCCTATTTCTAATCGGAAGCTGCAAGTCAGAGCCCAAGAAAACGGAAGCTGCTCCGGAAAAAGAAAATACAAACTCTTTAATGGCCGGAAGCGATACGCTCATCTATCCTGAGGAAAAATATTTTAAATCTATTCGTCAAATTACGTTCGGAGGTGATAATGCGGAAGCCTATTGGAGTTGGGACGATAAACAAATTATCTTTCAATCGAACAATGAAGATTGGGGAATGGAATGCGACCAGATGTTTTTGATGAATATCGACGAGAATTTCAAGGATAAAAAGCCACCTATGATCAGTACCGGGTTTGGGCGTACCACCTGCGCCTATTTTCTGCCCGATAACAAACATTATGTCTACGGCTCTACGCATTTAGTTGACAAGGAGTGTCCAGAGGTTCCTCTTCGTAAAAACGGGAATTACGTTTGGCCTGTTTATGATTCGTTCGACATATTTGTAGCCGATTTAGAAGGAAATATCACCGCGCAACTTACAGACGAAGTGGGCTATGACGCAGAGGCTACGGTGTCTCCAAAGGGTGATAAAATTGTTTTTACTTCAGATAGAAGTGGCGACTTAGAACTATACACTATGAATTTAGATGGTTCAGATGTAAAACAAATTACAGATGAATTGGGGTATGATGGCGGCGCTTTTTTCTCCCCCGATGGCACTAAATTGATATTTAGGGCTTCTCGACCAAAAACCCCTGAAGAAATCAAAAAATACAAAGACTTATTAGCGGATGGCCTTGTAGAGCCCACTGAAATGGAACTATTTATTTGCAATGCCGATGGGTCAGATTTAAAGCAATTGACCTTTTTGGGCAACGCGAATTGGAGTCCGTTTTTTCATCCTTCAGGAGAGAAAATTTTATTCTCTAGTAATTTTGAAGCCGAAAAGGGATTCCCGTTTAATCTGTACTTTATTGATATTGACGGGAAGAACCTTGAACGTGTCACCCATGGGGAAACCTTTGATGCTTTCCCTGTTTTCTCTAATGATGGCAAATACTTGGCCTTTTCAAGTAACCGCAATAATGGCGGTACCCGCGATACGAATTTGTTCATTGCCGAATGGCAGGAATAGACCTCCCATTTGAACCTATACTATTCGGTGTTAAATTGAACATGCACCTAATATTGGAGTATCTGGCATTCTTCGTAGCCTTTCGGTATTATGTAATCCTTAGAAAGAACAGTGCTGATTCCATTTCATCGAACAATAGATTGTCAATCATTATCGGTGCTATTTTCGGTGCACTTTTCTTTTCTAGATTTGTTGCCTTTTTAGAAAATCCGGCCTTACATCTTGAACAGGGTTGGTTAGCCATTCTTAACAACAAAACCATCATGGGTGGACTTTTCGGTGGTTTGTTGGGAGTCGAACTTGCCAAAAAAATTATAGGGGAAAAACAATCTTCAGGTGATTTGTTTACCCTTCCCATTATTTTGGGTATTATCATAGGTCGCGTGGGTTGTTTTTTGGCTGGGGTAAAAGAATTCACTTATGGCACTGTCACTTCTTCCTTTATGGGTATGAATTTAGGAGATGACTTGTACAGGCATCCGATTGCACTTTATGAAATCGTATTTTTGCTTTTGCTTTTTATTTGGATTCGAAAATTTCAAAAGCGAGCCGATTCCTTTAAAAGTGGCACTTCTTTCAAGATTTTTATGCTCTTTTATTTCGGATTCCGGTTTTGTATCGAATTTTTCAAACCGAATACCTTTTTCTTTCTTGGCCTGAGCAGCATTCAACTATTATGCTTAATTTGTTGGTTATACTACTATAAAACCATCATTCAAGCAATTAAATATGCCGGAAAGAAATTACACCTACTATGATTTTACATTAAGCCTTTGCCCCGATTGTCTTCGAAGGGTTGATGCCAAAATCATTTTCGAAAACGATAAGGTGTATATGTTGAAAAACTGCAAAGAGCACGGTAGGTCAAAGGTTCTGATTGCAGATGATATCGAATACTATAAAAACATTCGAAACTATAACAAAGTCTCTGAATACCCCAAAACCTTCAATACAAAGACCCATTATGGCTGCCCTTACGATTGTGGGTTGTGCCCCGACCACGAGCAGCATTCATGTCTTACCGTGGTAGAGGTAACGGACCGTTGTAATTTAACATGCCCGACTTGTTATGCGGGCTCCTCGCCGACTTACGGCAGACATCGTACTTTAGGGGAAATCAAAAAGATGCTCGATGTCATCGTAAAAAATGAGGGTGAACCCGATGTTGTGCAGATTAGTGGGGGCGAGCCTACGATACATCCACAGTTTTTTGAAATCATGGACTATGCCAAATCCCTACCGATTCGGCATTTAATGGTCAATACCAACGGCATTAAAATCGCCAAAGATTTTGCCTTTGCGCAACGATTGGCGACCTACGCTCCTGATTTTGAAATTTACTTACAGTTCGATTCTTTAGATAATCAGGTTTTGCGAACTCTACGTGGCGCGGATCTTGCCGATACTCGCTTAAAAGCCATAGAAAACCTCAACAAACTAAACCTATCTACCACCTTGGTGGTTACCCTTCAAAAGGGTTTGAATGACCATGAGATGGGAGAAACCATAGATTTTGCTCTGAAGCAAAAGTGTATTCGTGGTGTGACTTTTCAGCCCACTCAAATTGCCGGTCGTTTGGAAAATTTTGAGGTTGATGAAAATCGAATTACGCTGACCGAAGTACGAAGAAAAATTTTAGAGCAATCCCCTATTTTCGAATCCGATGATTTAATTCCTGTGCCTTGTAACCCAGATGCCTTGGTCATGGCTTACGCACTGAAATTAGGTGATGAGGTGAGTCCGTTAACACGGTATATCAATCCAGATGATTTATTGAACGAAGGTAAGAACACCATAATCTATGAACAAGATGAGCAATTACATGGCAAAATGATTGAATTGTTCAGTACGGGAAATTCCGTTGAGAAAGCTTCGGAAAATCTAAAAAGCATTATGTGCTGCCTACCTGAAATAGATGCTCCGGAATTGAGATACGATAATCTCTTTCGTATTATCATTATGCAATTTATCGATGCCCATAACTTCGATGTTAGGGCCATTAAAAAGAGTTGCGTACATATTGTGAACAAAGACTATAAAATCATTCCTTTTGAGACGATGAATTTGTTTTATCGAGATGATAAGATTGAACGGTTGAAAGAATTGCAAAATGAATCTCTATGAGTATATTCTTTTTAGAGCTGTATTTTAATGATTTTTCGGCTATTGGCTTCTTTATGTTTGGGCCTACTATTTTATTTTTATTGATAAGTATTATACTGTTCATTGCAAAACAAAAAAAGCCAGGAAAGATATTCTTAATCATCTCTGGCTGCTGTTTGCTTATAGCAGCAGGATTGTGTGGAATAGGTGAACTAATTTAAACTGTATTATAATGTTTTCGATTTTTTCTTTAGAGGTGGGCAATTTAGACGGTTTGGTCGTCCTCATTTTTTTGGTCATGTTCGGGCCCGCCCTTTTATTCCTCATTATAGGCCTTATTTTATTTGCAAAGCAGAAGAAAAAAGCAGGGAAAATATTTTTTATACTTACGGGAGTTTATCTTTTAATCAGCCTCGGCGTTTGTGGAGTTCTAATGAGCGGGTATTAAGAAATGCTTGTTATTCTTCATTTAAACGGTCCCGTTCTTTTTTATCAATACCTCGCTTATTGTCTTGAAGTCTAAAATTCCCGAAATTATAGGTGAAGCCAACTCTGATGAATTGGGTTTCTGGTCTTCTTCGGTAAAAATTGTTTTGATTTAGATATTGTGATGTGTATGTAGGCACATATCTTTCCAAAATATCTTCTGCCACAATTGATATTACCGCTTTGTTATCCCAAAGACTTTTTCTTAAACCTAAAGTAAGGTTCATCTGTTCATCAGAAATATAAGATCCGAATATGAAGTTGGAGAAATAGGTCAAGGCTAATTCGCCCGAAAAGGACCCGTCTTTAGATAGCGTCAAATAGTTTGCTAAATAAACATATATGCCATCAACGTCAACGGTAAATTCTTGATTACCGCTTTCTTCGGCCAAAAAGGTGTTGTCTTCATAAAAAAGTGATGTATACGCATATATATACCAAGGATTCAAGATTCCTTTACTGAAAGTTAAATCCAAGCCATACGAAACACTTTCAATTGCATTCTGCTTCAACTCCCGCAGTGTTAAATTTGTATTATCTTGAAAAACATAGTCGCCTATGATTCTTCCATTATTTCTATAGTAGACATCAATAAAAAACTCGCTATTGTAAGTATAATTTAGGTTGAAATTGTTTGAAAAACTTGGTATAAGCCCTTGGTTTCCTTCCTCAAAATCATTTTCGTTGATAAAATTTCGAAACGGGTTCAAATCATTGTATCTGGGTCTGTCCACTTTTCTGCCATAATCAAATGCAAAGCTGTTTTTTTCTGAAACCGTATACAAAACATACAAAGAAGGAAAAGCCTCAAAAAAATCTTGATTATTAGTGCGATTTAATGTTTGAGATGTGCCTTCAGCTTCTGTTAACTCTCCTCGAAGACCTAGTTTCATCGACCATTTTTCCCAATTCTTTACAAAGCTTACATATCCCGCATAAACCTTTTCATCATACATAAAGTTATCGGATAATGAAGCATCTACTACATCACTATTTCCCGATAAATTGAAATAATCAATTGTATTTTCAGAGTTTATTGAAGAAAATTTTAGTCCTGACTCAAAAGAAGCGCTACCGATTGGCGTAGCATAATCTACCTGACCTGTAAAAATTTGAATGTTCTGGTCAGAATCAGTGGTAAAACCAAAGTCTCTTATAAAATTCTGATTGTTGTCGAAATAGCGCGAATCTATCCTTTGTAAAAACTGCCCATCATAATTTGTAAAATGACTATTAAATGATAACTGTGAGCCCTCTTTATTCAGTTTCTTTACATAAGAAAGGTCAAAGGCCAAATTGGTGTTGTCTGCTACAACAATATTGTCGGTTACAAAAGTAGAATCTATTTGATTTTGGTTGTTTCTTATTGCTGTATTAAGTGTGCTTTGCCAATCTTGATTTGGATTAAAAGAAATATTAGAGGTAAAGTTTAGACTGTTTTTATCATTAAACTCATAATCTAAAATAAAGGTTCCATTATGCGCTGTTGTTCTTTTAATCTCTTCATTATTAGTATCCCAAACTGAAAAAATTGAATTTGTATCATCAATAAAATTTATTCCTTTTGTTGTTTTTCGCAATTCTTTTTTTGGATTGATAGAATAATTAGCAAAAAGATTAAGCTTATCTGTTTTATAGTAGTGGCTTGTGCCCAAGCTGAATTTTGGAAATACTGCTTGCGTTAACGAGCCATTTACACTGCCTTTATAACCTGGAACAATACTTTTACTCGTAACTATGTTTAAAATGGGACCTCCTTCTGCATCATACCGAGCAGGAGGGTTCGCAATTACTTCGATTGACTTTATTGCGGTTCCCGTTAATCCTTGTAATAAATCCTGGACCTCTTGGCCTGATAACTGTACCTTTCTATCGTTTAAATAAACAGTTGCGTTCTGACCCCTAATCTGAAGGTCGTTTTGATTAACGATTACCCCTGGAGTACTCTTTAAAATGTCCCATGAGTTTCCT
>CALBVX010000046.1 GCA_937969515.1 uncultured Croceitalea sp.
TGGAATCGTGAATTTTTCAAAAAGACCTTGACAATAAACCGGGAGCTGATTATGGATTGTGCAAAAATCAAATCAAAAACTACCTATCATAACTACCTTAAAGATTTAAATGAATGGGAATACTTAAAATACTATCCATCGTACCATCCAGCACGCGGTTCAAAAATTAAGATGTTCATATTTGAAACAAGTCTTAGTACACAGCAGGTTCAAAATATGGCCAACAGTGTCCCAGAACCAGGCCAAAATCTGATACCTTCTTATAAACATAAAACAAAAGAAAACTTTTTTAAACGGCACCCAATAAAATTTAATGAAAAAGAAGTTTTACTTTTCTTTGAAAAAAATAATTGGGAGGCGGTTGAAGCCAGAAAATTCTACGCCTACATAAAATCAAAAAAATGGAAAACGGATAACTGGCAGATTATTGCTCAGATTTACGCTAAAAATGATTTTAAATTGAAAGAACCTAAAAAGACCAGTCCAATTTCTGGCTATGTAAATCGAATAAGGCAGAGTTCAGAAAACAATAACGGAGATTAGGTATAAGGCTACTTGAACTTATTTCGCAAAATTTCCATGTCCTTACTTACTTTCATATCCAAAATTTTAGCATAGTGCTGGGTCGTTTTAAGATTAGTATGACCGAGCATCTTACTTACGGATTCTATCGGTACGCCATTGGTAAGTGTCACCGTAGTTGCAAATGTATGACGGGCTAAATGAAACGTTAGATTTTTGGTAATACCTGCCAGGGTAGCAATCTCTTTGATATAAGCATTCATCTTTTGATTACTAAGTACAGGTAAGACTAAATCTTTTTCTTTCAATAGCTCATTGTCTTTATATTTTTCAATAATGGTCTTGGCAATGGGTAGAATTGGAATATTACTTCTGGTATCGGTTTTTGAGCGTTTTGTTTTTACCCATTCTTCACCATCTGAGCCTAAAACAATATCACCTCTATTTAGTTTTTTAACATCTGCATATGCTAGACCAGTAAAGCAGCAAAAAATAAAAATATCTCGAACCTGCTCCAGACGCTCCATTTTAAAATCCAACTCAATGATTCGTTGAATTTCTTCTTCTGTTAAGAATTCCCGCTCCACAATTTTAAGTTTAGCTTTCCAATGCAAGAAAGGGTCTTTATCTATCCAATCATTGGCGTGGGCAATTCGGATAATCTTTTTAAAGTTGGTGATATACTTAATGGCAGAGTTGTGCGCACACTTGCGAGAGGTTTTAAGATAGTATTCTAGCCCTGTGATGAATTTATGGTCTATATCCTGCACAGGTATATCATTTTTATTGTATTTATGCTTTATAAAGCTTGCTACGTGTTTTTTGCAGGTCCGATAACGTTCCGCCGTGCCTGCAGCAAAATCTTTTCCGATTAGACTATCAACTTCATCATTATGCTCTTGAAAAATCTCGAGCAGCATTTTATACTTTTTATCTTTTCCTAAGAAAACATCTCGTAAATCTATTGCCGTATAAGCTTTTTCACTACGCTGAAATTCTTGTTCTATTTTATAGATTTTGTTTCTTATAAAGTCGATTTCTCTATTTAATTCATGGGCTGTAGCTGAATTGCCATGTGCTTTTTGAGATTTTTTGTCCCACAAATTGACATCAATTTTTCGATTGATACTGCATTCTGCACGCTTACCGCCTAGAGTTATACGCAAATAAATATTGGCATAACCCTGTAAATCGGCCTTTGCCTTTTTTATGTAAAAGAGAATAGATAGTTGAACTGACACCGAATTAATATTAATTTTCTTTGAATGTAGTAAAAAAATAATAAGTCGATTATGTAATAAACATCTAATTATCAGGTATTTATATTTAATTCGGGGTCAGTTGAAGAACATTTTTAAGTGACCCCGAATTAGCCTCTTTTTAGTTGTTATTAATTGATATCAAATGAAATGATGTAAAATGAAAAATCCTCTAAATCAATGACTTAGAGGATTTTTGTTGCCTTTTAAAGGTCTTTTCGCGGAGAAAGAGGGATTCGAACCCCCGGAGGTGTGACCCTCAACAGTTTTCAAGACTGCCGCATTCGACCACTCTGCCATTTCTCCTAATGCGGGTGCAAATATAATAACCTTTTTTGTTCTATGGAATAAAAATTTCCACCAATCGGTATTTTTAAAGATTTAGCCACTGCTTAAATTCTGCAGCTTTGTTCTTACTAATAATAATATCTACCTCAGAATTAGGGTTCACCAAGATTTTTAACTGGTTGTTACCATACTTCACTATTTTTTCAATAGCTGTGATTGCAACAATAAATTGCCTGTTCGCCCTAAAAAACGAAGTTCTGTCAAGATTAGAAAAAAGTTCATCCAAACTAGAGTTTGATGTACTTCTGTTGCCATCTATACAAACTACATAAGTAATTGTATTTTCCATATAGATATAAGCGATTTCTTCCGTTGGTACAGGTTTTAGCTCATTTCTTCGGTAGGTTAATATCCGTTTCTTGGAAGTGTTTTCGTCATCACGGTTACCATCTTGCTGGTTTGATTGAACGCTTACCTTTTTCTGATATGCATCTACGGCACTGTTTAATTTTACGAGATTTATTACTTCATCGGATAATTTTTGATTATTGGCCTCTAACCTTTTTTCATAGGTACTGCCGATTAACCTGACGGTCACAACAGAGGCGACTACCATCACCAGACCCATAATTACTAAAATGGTATAGAACTTGTTTCTTAGCTCTTCTATTTGGCCCATTACAATTTGCGTGTTGGTATGGGCCGCAATAATCCAATCTGAATTCTTAACCGGATAGATACTGATTACTTCAGATTCTTGAAGACCATCTTCAAAGTCTTCAATACTCACTTCTTCTTGTTTGTTCTTTAATAAGTCGTAGAATTTTTTAGAAGTCAAATCATCGGATACGGAAGAAACAAAAGATTTTTCAGTGCTAATATTTTGGCCAACGACTTTAACATCAGGGTGGCAAATGAACCTTCCGGACCAATCGAACATACTAACAAACCCTGTTGTTTGATTCGTATTCTCTATACTTTCTTGAAAAGTAACAATTACCGTATCCTTGGCAATACCATTTCTTAACTGGGTGCTTAATAATGAGGCTACTTCTTGGGCCTCTCTTTTGCTAAACTCAAGATGGGTCTCCAATATTCTGTCAACGCTGAAATTCACAAAATAGCGGACCGCCACACTTGATATTACCAAAAAGATAAAGGTAATGGCCAAAAATGTAGAAAGATACAAACGGTCTTTGCGCATGGTTGTTTTTTGGTTGTAAAACTCAGTCAGCTAAAATAGCAATATTTAAAAACAAACAGTTGCTCAGTATTTACCTTCAAAAATGGAATTACTGTTGTTTTTTCAAGCTTAAATATTCCCTGTTAAGTCTAAAAATTCCCTCTCACATAGTTTAATAGTGCACATACACGGGGATATTTCTTCATTTGAACCATCAAATTAATATTCAAAACAAAAACAATGAAAACAACTAAACTAATGCTACTCTTTTTGGCTGTATTCTGTTTTTTCAGTTGCACAAATGATAGCGAAGCAGATTTAATTCTTGCCGACCAGCAAGAAGAAAACAATGATGACCCTGAAAGTAATGAGATCACCTATGAAAATACCGTAAGGGCAATAATGCAAAATAGCTGTGTGGGCTGTCATGACAACCCGCCAAGAAACGGTGCGCCTTTCTCACTAATAAATTACCAGCAGGTGAGTAATCGGTCCGGTGCTATTTTAAATGCGATGTCTCGTCAAAATGGAGCCCCAGGCGCTATGCCTCCATCAGGGAGATTGCCACAAAATACCATTGATATGATTCAACAATGGATAGATAATGGATTGCCAGAAAATTAATAAATGATTATAACCGCTAAAGAACAAAAAAATGAAAAACAAAAAAGCACAAGGTCTTGCAGTAGTAGTATTACTAAGCCTTTTTCTATTTAATGTAAATGCGCAACAAAAATACATAGACAAATCAGGTGAGATACGCTTTGAAGCCTCAGAAAAGCTTTTTGAGCCTGTAGAAGCTACTAACAAAGCAGTAACAGCCGTTTTAAATGTTGATACAGCGGAGTTTGCTTCTTTGGCTTTGGTAACGGGTTTTCGATTTAAAAACTCGTTAATGGAAGAGCACTTTAATGAAAACTATATCGAGTCTGAGACATACCCCAAAGCAATATTCAGAGGTAAGCTGATCGGTTTTGACTTTTCAAATTTATCAAACGACTCAATGGAAATTGAGGTGGATGGGAAATTAGAATTGCATGGAAAAGAAAAGCAGGTTAAAACTACGGTCAGCCTACAAAAAATGGATAATGCCATAGTCATGAAGGGTGACTTTAAGGTCACCCCTTCAGACTTTGATATTTCAATTCCGGCAATTGTTAAAAATAAAATTGCCAAAGAGGTAATAGTTTCTATTCAATTCAAACTTAAGTCATGAAAAAAAAGAATCTAAAATACTTCGTAATCGGGGCAATAGTTGTTGGTCTATTAACAGGTTTCGTGATTTTCGATAAAGTGATGAACGCACCTCATAGACAAGTATCCAAAGAGGTGACAGATTTTGTCATGCCCGCTGAAGACCTGCAATTTCAATTTGCAAATAGTCAAGAAACAGCTACTACAAAATATATGGATAAGGTGATTGAAACCTATGGTTCTGTAACAGAGATTGGCCTAAATCATATTGTTTTAGAAGATAAGGTATTAGTAATGTTTCTAGAGGGTTTAAATCAAGAAATCATAGAAGGAGACCAACTAAAAATTAAAGGGAGATGTGTCGGTTTTGATGAACTCATATTACTCGTAAAAATAGACCAAGCCACAACCATAAACTAAAACAAATGAAAACTAAATTATCAATTATTATAAGCTGGGTATTTAGCCTAATAACTATAAATGCACAAGAAGATCTTCTTGAAGAATTTGATACCATTCAACCAAGCGCTTATAAAAGCGCTGCGTTTAAAGGCTTAAAAATCGTGAATTTTGAATCTACTAAAATGGTTTCTCAAGGCGAACTATACTTTATAGTCTCTCACCGTTTTGGTTCTGTTAAGGGAGGTTTTCAAGATTTTTACGGATTAGATCAAGCAGTTACTCGGTTAAATTTTCTGTATGGAATTACAGATGGAATCAATGTGGGTATTTCAAGAAGTTCATTTCAGAAAATATACGAGTCCTCATTGAAATTAAGATTATTGCGCGAGAAGGTCGGTGGTTTTCCATTTACGATTGTAAGCTCTAGTAATATACTGCTCAATACTGCTTTAGATGATGAAATTTTACCCGGACTAAAGTTTGAAAACCGATTAGGGTACACATCCCAACTGCTCATTTCAAAAAAGTTCAATAAGAATTTCTCTTTACAATTAATGCCCACTTTTTTTCATGACAATTTGGTAGCCATAGATGAGCAGTCAAATTCTCAATATGTGCTTGGCTTTGGTGGCAGGCATAAGTTGACTAAAAGATTCTCGCTAAATTTTGACTACGGCCTTCATTTGAACAGGGCATCGAATTCACCTTTCAATAATCCGCTTTCTATTGGTATTGACATTGAGACCGGGGGACATGTATTTCAATTGCATTTTACCAATGCCCAGCCAATGAATACGAACGGTTTCTTGGGGCAAGGAACCGGTGATTGGGGTAACGGAGATTTTTTCTTTGGGTTTAATCTTTCTAGAGTATTCAATTAATACAGTTAAAAAATGAAAACACAGTTAGCAAGAGTTCATGTTCAGAATAGTTTTTGCTTAAGATGCAAAGCACTTATAGAGGCTAAGCTTTCTGAAATACAAAACATTTCCAACATAAGATTATATAATAATGAAGCAATGGTCGTATTTAATTTTTTTAAGGCCAATGAGTTGTCAGATGTGCTCAATACATTAAGCGAAATCGGCTATCCGGAAATAGGCGAACGTATTGATAGTTCCTGTTTTAAGAAACCAAAAAATTGTTTGTGTTAGTTTTTAGTTTAGGTTTTGTAAAAGGCCTTCGTAAAGAAGGTCTTTTTACTAACTCAAACAGAGGTATAGTTTATAAATCAAGTAAGTAGAATTAATAAGAATGAAGAAGATTCGATTTTGTTCCTTTTTAAACTTAAATATTCCCTTTCGCAAAGGTTTAGTCTATAAATGGTGCATATCGTTGATTTCTTTGTTCACATAAAACTAGTAGTAAATTAAAATAATATTTAAAATGAAAAATTTCTTTGTATTTGTATTCGTCACTTTATTTGTGATTAGTTGTTCAGATGATAATGGTTATGGTAATGACCAAGATCAAGGTTCAGATGATGACCAACCCGTAGCGGTTGAAAATTCGGTTAGATTATCCGTTGACCCGGACTTTGGAAATGTACTAACAAACTCCGAAGGGTTTACGTTATATTTTTTCGCTCCTGATAGTAAAGGAGGTTCTAATTGTCTTAATGGCTGTGCCACAACATGGCCAGCTTTTGATGCAAGTGAACTTACTTTAGATGAAGGTTTGAGCGCGAATGATTTTGGCACCATTGCAAGAACCGATGGTGGAACACAAGTAACCTATAAGGGTTGGCCTTTATATCTTTTTGCCAACGATACCGCAGCCGGCCAGATTAATGGAGATGGCTCCGGAGGCGTTTGGTTTGTTGCCAAACCAGATTATTCGGTAATGCTCACCCAGTCGCAATTAGTAGGTAGGGATTCTGATGGTAATGAAACCAACCTGAACAGTTCTTTTGAAGAGGGTGAAGGTAGCACGTTTTATATTACAGATGATAACGGGGTAACGCTGTATCATTTCAGTAACGATGAGAGTGGCACTAATAATTTCACAAATGCTGATTTGTCAAACAATGGGGTTTGGCCGATATTCCATACAGAATTACGTAATGTACCAAGCGTATTGAATATTGACGATTTTGGTGCCATAGATGTTTTTGGAGAAGCGCAATTAACCTATAAGGGTTGGCCTTTATATAAATTTAGTGGAGATGAGAATAGGGGAGATAATTTTGGAGTTGGATTTCCTAGCGCCGGGGTATGGCCTATTCTCAACGAGAATACACAAAATGCACCTGAGCCTGAAAATGTAAATTCAGTTGAAACAACCTTTAGTGTATCTAATGTGGGTGCATCGGCCTATGTTTTTGACTTCACTGATATAGAGAATCCCGAACTTGAATTAACAAGGGGAAGCACTTATGAGTTTAACGTAAATAGTCCGGGTCATCCATTTATTATAAAATCAGTTTCTAGTACAGGTACCGAAAATAGTTTTAACGACGGCGTTACGAATAACGGCATAGCTGAAGGCACCATAACCTTTACGGTACCGGAAGATGCTCCGGATGTTCTGTTCTATAATTGTGAGTTCCATGCCTCTATGACCGGGAGAATTAGGATTGTTGACGCTGAAGAGACAACAGCCATGGACGTTACGAACAACGGCGCAGTTTCTTATGTTTTTGCAGGAAGTGGTTTTGCAAATGACGAAAACCCAAATTTTACATTGCGTAGAGGAAGAACATACCAGTTCAATGTTAATACCCCAGGCCATCCCTTTCTTATAAAATCTGTTCAAAGCACTGGAACAGGTAATGCATTTGATGATGGGGTAACGAACAATGGCGCCTCAACAGGAACAATTACGTTTACCGTTCCGGCTGATGCTCCTGGCACCCTATTTTATAACTGTGAATTTCATGGTACTATGACTGGCATTTTTGTCATCACAGATTAGTGTTCATAGATTTAAGTCCCCAGGTTTTCTTGGGGACTTATTAATTTTGAAAAGCACAAAATCTCATATTCTCCTGTAAATAGTAGTTTTAATGTCTTATTTTTAAGATGGGTACTATGAAAAGTAATACTTCATTTTTCTTTCCTGTTATTTTTGCACTGTCATTTTTTTGTTTGGTAGCATGTAATGATTATTTGAATGATGATCTTACAGAGGTCTCATCAAAAAAAACATATACTATTGATAACTTAGCAGTTCAATTAAAATCGATTACTAAGAGTGATAGAGATGAGGTGATTTCTGTTGCAGGAATTGTGCATGAAGTCAATACCATAAATAATAGGCCAACAATATTACTTAAAGGGAACGTTGCAGCGCAAATGCTCGTTATTTGTGATATGAATGCGAACCAATCAAAAAGAATAGAAAAAGTGAAAAAAGGAGACTCAATTTTAATTAAAGGAGTTTTTAAAGGGGTTTTAAAAGATGCCATTATGTTGAATTGCGTAATCGTTAATGGCAATTAATATGATGAGAGTAGTACTGATACTTTTATTTACTATGGCCAGCACTTTAAGTATTGACAATGGTGAAAAAATCATTGCAAGGCAAGGCAAGGTGTCTTTTTTTTCGCATACCTCTGTTGAGGATATTAAAGCTGAAAATAATCAGGTTTTTAGTATTGTAGATTTAGAAAAGGGTAAAGTCGCCGTGAGCATGCTCATGAATGCCTTTATTTTTGAGAAAGCCTTGATGAGAGAACATTTTAACGAAAGTTATATAGAATCAGATATTTATCCCAAGGCTACTTTTGAGGGTGAGATAATTGGTTTCGATAGTGCTATAAAAGGCGAACAGACTAGGATTATCAAAGGAATTTTTACCATGCATGGGGTGCCCAAAGAACTAGAAATAAAGACCAGAATAGAAAACAATGTCAGTGGATATGTGATATCTGGTGAGTTCAGTACCGATGTCAAAGATTATGATATCAATATTCCACCTTTATTGGCAGGTAATATTGCCAAAAGCATTACGATAAATTTTAGATTTGAATACAGGCCTTATGACGATTAGAATTATTCTTCTATTTGCAATAGCATTAACAACGGCTCAAAGTTTATGTGCACAAGATTTGTTGGGTATTCTGGAAGAAGAGCAGCAAAACGGTTCTAGTTTCGTTCCACCGACTTTTAAGCTTACAAGAATAGCGATCGGTCATTCGACCGAAGTTAGGGGAAAGGGAATTCTTGAAGTTTCGGCGTTCAATCGTTTTTGGAACTTACCATCTGATAGATCGCAAAGTTTTATTGCTGACCGAACGAGTTCGAGATTGGCTTTGGAATATGGAATTTCTGATAGATTGACCTTTGGTGTGGGCGCAACTAGTTTTGACGGCCTATTTGACACGCATTTAAAATATCGTGTCATACAACGCGATAAAAACGGTAAGGGGCGTCCTTTTTCACTTACCTTATTCCAAAATTTCAGATATAATAGCAGTGCATTTGCTAGCTCAGATTTAGGAAGAAACTTTTCAGATAGAACTGCCTTCACTTCCCAGATTTTACTTTCAAAAAAAATATCAAAAGATTTTTCTTTCCAAATTTCCCCCACATATATACATAGAGGGGAATCGGTATTTGAAAATGATCCAAATAATTTCTTTTCAATTGGTTTTGCCGCTCGTTATAGGCTTGGAAGTCACTTTAGTCTTGCCTCTGAGTATTACCATACCTTAAATCCTGTAGAATCAATCGAAACCTTTAATCCTTTTGCCATTGGTGTTAATTGGGAACTGGGTGATATTATGTTGCAGTTTATGCTTACAAACGCACAATCTATAGTTGAAGATGCTTTCATTTTAAATACTAGGAATAATTTTAATTTTCGTAATCCCAACTTAAATTTTGGTTTTAACGCCACTTACGTCATTCATTTCAAGAATAGACTCAAAGATAAATAGCTAACTAGCAATGTAGTTTACTATTTGTTTATACTTTTCACATTCCTAATTGCTGCATCAATAGAATTTACTGTAGTATTTTTACAGAATGGAAGAATGGTACCATTACCTGCTTTTAATTGTTGTAGGTTTTGCAGTTGGCTTTATTAATACTGTTGCGGGCGGTGGTTCTTTACTTTCGCTACCAGTGCTTATCTTTCTTGGCTTGCCACCGGCTGTCGCTAATGGTACCAATCGTATAGCGATAGTAGTCCAAACCGCTATGGCCACAGCGGGTTTTAAGAGTAAAGGGGTCAGCACATTTCCGTTCAATATTTATCTGGGCATATCGGCGCTTTTTGGTGCAATTATTGGAGCCAGAATAGCCGTAGATGTAGATGGTGAAGCTTTTAACAGAATACTGGCTATCGTAATGCTTTCCGTTGTGTTAATCATTATTTTTAAACCGAAAATTAAAACTACCGATTTAGAAGAAAGACTGACCGGCAAGCATTTATGGTTAGGTATTGTAGTTTTTTTCTTTTTTGGTATTTACGGTGGTTTCATTAACGCTGGTTTAGGTTTTTTAATGCTCTTATTTTTAAATTTCGTCAATAGAATGACACTTGTTCGCGCCAATGCCACAAAAGTAGTAGTTGTATTTACCTATATGCTGTCCGCGTTGGTTGTTTTCGTTTTAAATGATAAAGTTATTTGGTTTGTGGGCTTTATATTGGCAATTGGAAACGGAAGTGGTGCATGGGTCGCGAGCCGCTTTTCTGTAAAAAAAGGAGATGGTTTTATTAAAACCTTTTTAGTGATTATGGTTACAATCATGGCCATTAAGCTGTGGTTCTTTACCTAAGTTATTAGTTAGCAGTCAGTTGAAAGAAGTTTTATGCCACACACAAATAAATTTTTCTAGTTTCCATAAACCATAAACCATAAACCATAAACCATAAACCATAAACCATAAACCATAAACCATAAACCATAAACCATTAATTATGCCCGGATTTGAACTATTTGGAGATAAAGAGAAAGCAGAAGTAGAAAAAGTACTTGATACCGGAGTATTGATGCGGTATGGCTTTGATGGTATGCGAAACGGACAATGGAAAGCCAAAGAATTAGAGGTTGCTCTTGCCAAACGCATGAGTATAGGCCATGTTCATTTATTGAGTAGTGGTACCGCGGCCCTAACGGTCGCCTTGGCAAGTGCCGGCATTGGAGCAGGAGATGAGGTAATTATGCCTACGTTTACTTTTGTAGCTAGTTTTGAGTCTATTTTGGCGATTGGAGCTATTCCGGTATTGGTTGATGTGGATGATACGCTCACTTTAGACCCTTGGGCCGTAGAACAAGCAATCACTGACAAAACTAAAGTGGTAATGCCCGTACATATGTGCGGTTCTATGGCAGATTTAGGCGCATTACAAGCTATTTGTCAAAAACATAAGTTACTGCTCTTAGAAGATGCCTGCCAAGCAATAGGCGGTAGTTATAATGGTAAGTCTTTAGGCAGTATTGGGGATTTGGGTTGTTTTTCTTTTGATTATGTAAAGACCATTACTTGCGGTGAAGGTGGTGCTATGATTACCAATAACAAAACATATTATGAGAATGCCCATAAATATTCAGATCACGGTCATGACCATATTGGTAAT
>CALBVX010000047.1 GCA_937969515.1 uncultured Croceitalea sp.
AAAAAACCACTTATCCTTTTTTTTAAGAACAACTCCATTTTTATCTTCATGACTCGCCAAGAAAACATTCTCCACAGAAGTCTCAGTTAATCTATATTGAATTTTTGGTGCGCTATCCACCAATTGAAATCCACCCTCAATAGGTTGGGCATATAGAATCTCCGAGGTTGTATTAACCGAAGAAGAAACAACTTTCTCCATCGCTACCTCCTTCACTTGCTCTTCGCCAACAACAGGTTTATTTTTCTGAATTTCTTTGGTCGCTTCAGCCATTTCATTTTGATTCGTCTTAGAGACAGACGTAACCGGTTCAGTATTTAATGATTTTACATCATTTTTAAAACTTACCGTTATGGGTTTTTCAATCTCGTTCTCTTTCGGTTCGTACTGGTAATTTAGCAGCTCAAAAGACTTAAATGCCTGTCGTATAGCTTCGGCATAAGCCGATTTGTATTCCTTAATCTTACTTCTACCTTCTTGGGTTGTATAAACTACTACTCCATTACAATCTTTAAGAACTATAGCCACTTTGGTAGCAAAAAGAGAAGACCTATCATCTAAATTGGCTTTTAGTGCCAAACAACCATTATTCAGTAAATCTTCAGGCAGTTGATCATCATAAATTGCTGTGTATCCATTGTTAGTAAAAAGATACTTAACTAATGTACTTGTCTGGTATTGATTCATTTCTTTAAATACATCAAACTGTTTCGGTACAACCATATACTTGTAGTTGTTCAATTGGGCATTACCAAAGAAATTAATAGCGAAACTTAGCGCGAAGAAACATATGATATTTTTCATGGAAAACAGTAATCAATTACTGTTCCAAGATATAATATTAAATCCAAACTGTAAAGATGCATAGTTACTATCAGGAATATTTCGGTAACCTAACAAATTATCTCCGAGAATATAAAAGTTAACCGGACCTGCCTGAAAATTTAGACCTAATCCGATGTTAGTGAAAGTAAACTTATCAGCTGTGTAGGTAGCTTTTAGAGCTAAGGCATTACCAATTCTAGTTTGATAGAAAGCTGTTAGGGCAGCCTGAGGGCCTTTGGGTTTATTTATTATGAATAAATGGCCGCCCACGGCATTCTTATAGTCGAAGGGGCTATTGTTTTCAACTACATTGATTCCACAATAACAATCTTCGGTTTTCTGTTTTTGTTCACCAAAATTGTATCGAATCGATGCATTTAGTTTTATGGGCCTTAAGGTGATATAAGAATCACTATTTGTTTCAAATGGCACCTGAGCTTCAATATCATCTATCAAGTTTTCCCAGATATCACTATTCAAATCTTCAAAAGATTCGGGTAAAATAATTTCTATACCCTCATTAGAGGCTGTACCTTCTAAAGTAAAGTTTTTAACATCTTTAGTATGGTTAATAAAACCCACATCTAGCAGACTTCCTGTTATACTTGTTTTTTCATTTAATTGATAGGTAAACCCAACATCGAAACCCAAGCCTAAATTTCCTCCTAATAATGCTCTTCTTGCCAGCAAACTACCAATACTTTCGTTTGAGTCTTCGTTTTCAACGATTTCGTTCAAACCTGAGGTTTGTAACTGTACATCCGCAACAAGTGTATTTCTAAGAAGATTATTTTGTCCTTGAGTTGTTACAAAATAGCCACTATTCGATTTTGATTTCGCCTCGAAGATACTTGAGTATATTTTCCCTCTTGCCCCTAATCTTAATTTGTCACTTACTTTTCTGTTAATTCCGAAGTGAAACACACTTAAACCTTCACCAAAGGTAGTAAGATGACTAAGACTAAACCTTCTGTTTAAATTATTGGCATTACCTTCAAAAGCCAAAATCGCTAAATCTTTTGGCCAATATTGCGTTACGGACAATTCTCCGTAAACACCAAAAGAGTAATAATCTTCAGGTCGATTAGCGTTTCTAAAACCAATGTTTAAAATATCTAATTGTAAACTACCCCCAAATTCGTCTCGTTGACTTAAGCCATTAACGACCTTGTCTCTCACTTTATCGGTAAAATCAATACCATCATTTGCGAACAAATCATTTACTGTAATTCCGCTAGTACCAGCTTGTACCGCAATGCCAGAGATTGCCGGTATACCTGCATGCCATTTGTAAGGCGTTTTGACTCCAGGATTTATGAGTAAGGACTGTGGAATCTCATAAAAATCATAAAGCAACTGTTTATTCTGCGCACCGAGATAGGCCACACTAAAAAGCATGGTAAAAAGAACTAGTCTAATCTTTATCATTGTAGTCTTACCCTAAATACTGCACTGGATCTTAAGATTACTCTAGGTTCATTAGCTGAAGATTCGCTTGTATTATCGCCTAGATTTTCACTAGTTACTCTTATTCTTATTGTATTTCTTAATATATCTAAACTTCTATCTCCGTTGCCATAAGCTACTTCACGTTCAAACAAAGGTGACGGTTGAGGCTGCATTCTAAAAGATTCACTGTCCAAAACATTATCCATTGCATCTAAAAACTCGACCAGTAAGTTTAATTCTTTACTTGTCGTATTCTCTAATTGATAGGTGATAGCGCCATCTAGTACCCTTTCTGAAACAAAGGCCTCGTTAAAAGCTTCAAAAGTGAATGTTTGATTGTAGAAACTTCCTGGGGGTAATTGATTGATAACATCTTCTGGAGATTCGAAATAAAATATTCCTGTAGCCAATGTAGGAACAACACTTAAATCATCGAATTGATCAAAGTTCTGCTCTTCGGCACAGGAAACTAATAGAAAAAGGAAAAAGTAACTCAGAACTTTTTTCATAGTATTATTAATAGTGTAATAAGAACAACTTAAAAAGGTTGAACCCTACTAATATAACTCTACAAAATCTGTTTTATTTCGTCAAGACGATCAATCATTTTACAAAAATTATGCTCGGGTTCATTGTGGGCATTAAAATGTACAGTTTGGAATCCCAAGGCTTGCGCCCCTAGTATATCAGCCTCTAGATTATCACCGATCATAACAGAATTCTTGGCTTGTGTTTTGGCTAAACTTAAAGCCAGTTCAAATATTTTCGGGTTGGGTTTTTTTACACCGGCCATTTCAGAATTCACTATCTGTTCAAAATAATCATACAGATTAGCATTCTTCAGCTTTTTATCTTGTATTTCTTGAAAACCATTGGTTATTATGTGTAGCTTATACTTTGGTTTCAAATAATCAAGAATTTCAAAGGTATATGGAAATACATGGTTGTATGAGGACAGATGGTTTATATACTCCTCTGATAGAATATCGATTAAATCATCAGAAACATCAAACTCAATGGCATTAAAAGTTTTTTTAAGCCGTTGGTAGCGAAGTTCAGTTTTGGTTACTTTCTCTTCTCTATACAATTTCCAATACTCCAAATTAATGGGAACATAAACTTCTAAAAAATCATTTATGCCCACACCTACTTCATGATCCGTCAAAATTTTTTCAAAGGTCAAGGCAGAGTTTTTTTCGAAATCCCAAAGCGTATGATCTAAATCAAAAAAAACGTCCGTAATAGGTTCCTTAAACATAATATCTTTTAAGAGTTGCTTTGTATAGTTCGAGCCATTTTAAACGATTAGAGCTTCCTAATAATTCATTCGAAAAAACCATATTAAAATCTCCTTGCACCTCTTTGATTTCCCTATACATAAAATCAAGTTTATCGAACACCTGCCCCTGTTTTTTAAATTTTAGGAATGTGTAATCACAAACCGCAAATGGATGAATTCTAATAGGTTGTTGCACCTCAAGATTTATATCATAAAAATAAAATGGCGTACATGTACCTGCCCGAAAACCCATTTCATGCGTATAGCCCATAGTATAATCATCGGTAAATTCCGCTTCTACTAAATCTTGATACGTTTTGGGTATTTGCACCCTGTTATAGCGCATTCTAGAATAATTGACCGGTCTATTGATTAGATTGGCCAATCTGCTTTTTTCTTCTTTCAAAATCTTATTGCTCAACGAAGAGCCATATGAAGCACTTAGGGAAACGATACTATAATCAGCAACTGACTTGATCAAAAACCGGAACTTATTTTTGAAAACGGATACATTCTTATCATGCCTCGAATAATCTGCAAATTGGAAGAAGAACATGGTTTTACACTTTACCTCTTTATGCAAGTTCATTAAGTAAGCAAAGTTATTGTACGGGTCTTTTTTAGGATTTATCCAAACCATAACACGTTTGGCCAAACGCAAGAATTTCAACTTGCTCAAGTCTAGCAATATTCCGCCTATGGTTCGTACAAAACCACGATAGGCAAAGGCATGCGAAGTGGTAACGTTAATTATCGAGGTAAACTGATATTTCTTTTTTCTTTGTTGTATCTCAGGAAACCGTTCTTTTAATAAAAACAAGAATTTTTTCGCCCAAAGATCAATTATCGGACGCTGCAAAAAGTTATTTTGATAGGCCAGGCTCTCTTTTACCGGAAAACGGCCCAAATCATCTTTAACATGGGGCAGATACTCCTCGTACCTGCTTATAAGGTAAAAACTGGCCGCAAAAATATCAAAGGGGATATTACTTCTCTCATCAGCTTCGAAAAAACAAGGGAGACCCTCCCAATCTTTAACCTCAACTAGAACATCATCGATACCTTGCTCAAATAACAAGCTATTACTTTTAATAAAAAATTCGTTCTGCAAGGGCTGCTTGGTGTAAGTGATTTTAGGACCTGAATGTTTAATAAAATCTTCTACCGTAGTGGTAAAACTAACCTCAATACCCAAAATTCGGGTAAAGATGTGTTTCATAGTATAAGTGAAACGTTTGGATATTTTATGCGTGTAAATTAGAAGCATTTATAACATTTGTTCATCGGCAAAACTAAAATAAGCCTTTTCAGTTATGATTAGGTGATCAAGTATTTTTATATCCAATGCCGTCGCAGCCGTTTTTAATTTACTGGTAATTTGCTTATCTGCCGAACTGGGCTTTAAAGTACCCGAAGGATGATTGTGGGCCAATATCAAACCTACCGCTCCATACGCTAAGGCTTGCTTTAATACCAAACGCACATCTACCAAAGTGCCCGTAATACCGCCTTTGCTTAACTGTTCTTTATGTAAAATTTTATTGGAATTATTGAGATATACAATCCAAAATTCTTCATGAGGTAGTTCTCCTAAAATGGGTTGTAATAATTCAAAAACGCCGGCACTGCTATTTATCTTGCTCACTTTTTGAGCTGGCCCACCTCTTCTTCGCCTACCAATTTCTAAAGCTGCCGCAATAGTTACTGCCTTGGCCTCACCGATACCCTTAAACTCCATCAATTGCTTAATGGTAAGTTTTCCAAGCTCATTAAGGCTGTTTTCTGTAGCCGCCAGAATTCTTTTAGAAAGATCTACGGCACTTTCATCTCTACTACCGGATCCTATCAAAATAGCGATAAGTTCGGCATCAGATAAAACTGAACGCCCTTTTTGCACCAATTTTTCCCTAGGCTTATCATCATCTGCCCAATCTTTGATTGAAAAGGAAGTGGACTTCTTTTGCATCTGTTAAAGATAATGGGATTGTTCGAATTTAATCGCAAAAAACGATTTGACACCTAAGTCTTGAGTTTGAGCTTTATACTTTGTATCTTGAAAATGAAATTTATAATACAATGAAATCACTTTTAGAAACCGATGCCTACGAAGAAATTAAAGATCGAATGGAGAAGCTCAATGAAAATTCTGAGCGTTTGTGGGGTAAAATGACCGTAGGGCAAATGGCTTGGCATTGCCAATACCCTTTAAAATTGGCTATTGACAATAGAGAAAACAATTCTAAAGGAAACTGGTTTATAAAAACTTTTTTTAAAAAGTCGCTATATAACGATAAACCTTGGCGTAAAAACCTACCCACCGCCCCACAATTAAAAGCAAAAGAGCCAAAAGAATTTAAAGCTGAGTACGACAAGTTAAGAGGTTTGGTTGATGAATTTGCAAAATTAGACTCAAGAGTAACTTGGTACCCGCATCCTGCTTTTGGCACATTTACTAAAGAACAGTGGGGGCAAATGCAATACAAGCATCTAGATCATCATTTAAAGCAATTTGGGGTTTAAGGTTTGCCCACTAACCCATAACCTCAGAGATTTCGTCGAAATTTAGACCTCCATAATTACCTGAGCTCATCAATAATAACGCTTTGTTCTCGAAATCTTGATTAAAAAGAAACCCTTTAAAAGCCTCTGGGTCAGTAAAGACCTGTAGTTCCTTTTTCTGGAAGGCATCAGCTATCTGCTTTTCTGTCACTTCGTCGAGTCTTTTTATTTTAACAGCATCTGGCGAGTAAAAAACCACAGACTCATCTGCAGCGTTTAATGCTCCTTTATACTCTTTCAAAAATTCGGCATTTAAACTACTATAGGTGTGAAGCTCCAAACACGCCAAAAGTCTTCTCTCAGGATATTGCTCTTTAACCGCATTAGTTGTGGCCTCAACTTTACTTGGTGAATGGGCAAAATCTTTAAAAGCAACACTTGTTTCATTCTCAGCAATTTTCTCCATCCTTTTTGATGCCCCTCTAAACGTGGCAATGGCCTCATAAAAGTCAAGTTCATCAACCCCCATATTTTGACATATCCATTTTGCCCCGGCTAAATTATTAAGGTTATGTTTACCAAACACCTCAATGGGCATAGGTCCTTCAGGGGTCTCTAAAAATGTAACACCGTTCTCTACACTATACTCAGGGGTTTGGTAAGGCATCTTTCTAATGGTATTCTCCGTGCTCTCTACCACTTGCTTTAAATCATGGTCTTCTTGATTATAGGTTATGCTTCCACCCTTAACAATACTATCTACAAATAATTTGAACTGTTCAACATAGTTTTCATACGTTGGAAAAACATTTATATGATCCCAAGCAATGCCGCTTAAGAGTGCAATATTGGGTCGATACAAATGAAATTTGGGTCTACGGTCTATTGGAGATGACAGGTACTCATCACCCTCTAAAACGATAAAATCGTTCTTATCAGTAAGATGAACCATACAATCAAAACCCTCTAACTGGGCCCCTACCATATAATCTACATCAATATTGTGGTAATTGAGTACGTGTAAAATCATTGAGGTAATGGTAGTTTTGCCGTGGCTACCCCCGATTACAACGCGCGTCTTATTTTTAGATTGCTCAAATAAAAATTCAGGGTAAGAATATATTTTAACCCCCAGTTCTTGTGCTCTTAGCAACTCAGGATTATCTGTTTTAGCGTGCATACCTAAGATGACAGCATCTAAATTTTCATGAATTTTGTCTGGATACCAACCAAATTGTTCTGGCAAAAGTCCTTTGTTATTCAACCTGCTTTTAGATGGTTCATAAATAACATCATCACTGCCGGTTACCTTATATCCTTTCTCTGCAAGAGCCAAGGCCAGATTGTGCATTGCCGCACCACCAATAGCTATAAAATGTATTTTCATTAAAGTTTTATTTCGGTTTAAAGATAACAAAGCCACACAGTATTTTTAATAATTCATATCTTGAAAAAAAATAAAACAATGAACTTATCAACTATACCTTCTAAAGAAATAATGCCCGGTTATCACGGCAAACTAATCCATTCAGAATCGATGACCTGGGTTTTTTGGGATGTGGACGAAGGAGCGGAGGTACCTGAGCACCATCATATTCATGAGCAAATAATGCATGTTGTTGAGGGTACTTTTGAGTTTACTTTGGATGGAACTACAAAGACTTATGAACCCGGAGATGTCGTAATCATACCATCTAACATTCCGCACAGTGGAAAGGCCTTAACCACCTGTAAGCTCATGGATATTTTTAGCCCTGCAAGAGACGAGTACAGATAGGTTAATTACAGTACTTCACCATTAAAAATGATGATTTTGTAAATTTTGTTTAGTTTTATCGACAAACCAACAAATTTTTAACAAATGAAATCAAAAATCTTTTTAGTAGTTCGAATTTTATTAGGACTATTTGTTCTAGTATTTGGACTCAACAAGTTTTTAAACTTTTTACCCGCTTTTGAACTGACCGGAGATGCACTCAATTATTTTGGCGCATTGGCTAAAAGTCAAACATTAAACCTGGTCGGAATTGTTGAAGTGGTAGCTGGTCTTGCCCTTATTTTTAATAAATGGGGAGCTTTACTAACCGTTATTCTAATGAGTGTTTCGGTAAACGCCGTACTTTTTCACGCTACTTTAGATCCCGCTAATATTGGCCCGGCCATTGGATTGCTTTTACTGAATGTAATTACTTTAATTGGTTATAAAGATAGTTACTCGGCAATGCTGAAAGGATAAAGAACTTAATAAAAAAGCCTCTCAAATTGAGAGGCCTTTTATATTTAAAAACTCATTCGGTCTTTAAAGAGATAAGACTGCCTTCTTGAAACTTCTACCTCATCATCATTTTGCATCGTAAGTTTTAATTTTCCATTAAACCACGGAACTACAGTAGCGATAAAATTGGTATTAACTATCTGTTGGCGATTAGCCCTAAAAAAAGAACCTTCTGGTAATTTCTCTTCAATCTGGTTTAATGATTTATATAGCATTGGTCTATGCCCTTGAAAAAATACGCGGGTATAATTACCAACGATTTCAAAATGGGAAATTTCGCCAATTTTTACCAACCAACACTGCTCTCCATCTTTTATAAAAATTTGACTGCTCTCGGTAAGCTTGGCAGAAGAACCATTTTCTTCTTCTTTAGCCGCTATCTTAGATTTTACCTTTTCAATAGCCGCAGCAAAACGCTTGTCATTGATTGGCTTAAGCAAATAGTCTAAAGCGTTATATTCAAACGACTTAATCGCATATTCATCAAAAGCGGTCGTAAAAACCGTTATGGGTACATCATCAAGCATTTCTAAAAGTTCGAAACCATCTTTCTCGGGCATATTTATATCTAAAAACAACAAATCAGGATGTGTTTTTTGTATCAACTCATAACCCAGATCTACATTTTCTGCCTCACCTATCAGCTCAATATCAGAGTGGCTTTTTAATAGCTCTTTTAACTCATTACGAGCTAAGCGCGAATCTTCAACTATTACCGCTTTTATACTCATATCTGTGGAATATTTATTTCTGCAACCACCTCTTCACCTACCTCACTAAGACTAAAGCTTGCTTTTTCTCCGTATAATAATCTTAGTCTTTGTTTGATATTTTTCAGCCCTAATTGTGTAGAATTCTCTGCAATTTGAAGCTTACCCGTATTGGAAACAAGTATATTCAAAATATCTTCCGATTTTGCTATTTGAAGTTTTATAATTCCTCCATTCTTTAAATTGGCAATACCGTGTTTTGCAGCGTTCTCAACTAAAAGTTGAATAATCATAGGCGGTATTTTTGAATCAAGCACCTTGTCATCAATATCTTTCTCAAATTGCAGCCTATCTTCCATTTGTATTTTAGACAGACTAATATAGTTTTCGACCATTTCAAGCTCATCTTTGATCGGTATCGCATCCACCGAATTTTTCGCCATGGCGAATTGTAACATTTCAGAAAGCTTTGTAATCATTTCACTAGACTTGTCAACATCTTCCAACATTAAGCCCCTAATATTATTTAGACTATTGAACATAAAATGAGGATTAACCTGCCCTCTTAAGGTATTTAACTGTGCTTCTTTTAGCGTTGCGTTTAGTTCTAGTTTTTCGAGATTGTTTTTGTTCGCCTTTAAGACCAGATTAACCCCATAGTAAATAGCGGTCCAACCAAAAATCGTAAAAAAGACATTGAACAGGGCCAAGCCAAAGCTCATATTCTCCTTGATAAAAGCAAGCTCACTTTCCGTTCGCTCCCAAATACTTTCATAGAGATACTCTACTGAAATTACTAATCCAAAGTATGAAATACTGCATACTAAAAAGGCTCCTAGTAATTTTAGCACTTTTTTATTCTCATTAAAACTTAGACCCACATTTTTCCTTAAGTAAGCTCTGTACAGCGAAGTTGTCAAAATACCGAGAAGTGTAGCAGTTAAAAATGAATATATCATATACTTTGTACTGAACCCGAAAGGGAAAACAAATATGAAACCATTAGTTACACCCCAACCCGCTAATTGTAATAACCAAAAAAGACGCTCTTTGTTCTTAGCTTTCATTCTTTTATTGATTTTGAACTATTAAGGGCAGATTTATCTTAATCTGAACTCCAGAATCGGTACTTCTCTTTTTAAATTCCGCAGAAGTTTTATACAATAATTTTAGACGCTGCTTAATTCTTTTCATCAATACAGTATCCAAATTAGATTCTGTAAAATCATTATATTCTATTCTCAGCTTTAAAAAATTCGAAATTTTGTCAACATGGAATATAATATTTTTTTGCTCCTTGGATTTTGGACTATCGCTTTTAGTGCCAACCTCACAAAGATTCACCAATAGCATCGGCGGAATTTCATGATGAAGTAAGCGTTGTTCTATATTACACCTTATATCAAGTTTAGATTCGAATATCGTTTCAATAAGGTTGGCATAGTTCTCTACGAGTTCTACTTCGTCTTTTAAACTAACTTTGTTCACATTGTTCTTAGTGAGTGAATAGCGCAATACTTCAGATAATTGTGTCAGTAGCGACCTAGATTTGCTTACATCAAGAGGCATTAATGCTTTTATTCCATTAAGGGCATTTACAATAAAATCTGGGTTTAAGTGACCCCGTAATGTATTGAGCTGTGCTTGTTTGATAGACTCTTTTAGTTGAAGTTTATCTGCCCGTATTTTATTTAACCTAATAAAATACTTAATCGTCAAATAAATAACGGTCCAAACAAAAATCAAAAGTAGTGAGCCCAAATAAGTCGGGGCACTATTTTCGCCAGCAACAGGTGCCGAAATATCTAAATTCGGATTATCTAATAGTACATCCATTAAAAAGCGAGACAACCTACCTAACTGACGAGGCAGCTTTATCATTAATAAAGCCGCCAGAGCCACACCAACAATAATCTTAAATACATTAAAAAAACTGAAGTTAGCTACACTATTTGTCTTTTTTAGGTAAAATCGTAGTAGTCCCGTTGGTAAAATCCCAACAATACACATTGAAATGTAAAAAATAGTTTTCTCTATTATACCTCCATCTGTTCTCAATGTTAGAAAGACCAATAAAAAAAAGGAACCCCAACCCAAAAGCTGAAGCACCCAAAAAATCTGATTATAATTCTTTTGTTTTAAGGTCATAAATTAAAGGTTATAGCACCAAACCAAAAAAATGTAATATAAATCCTGCGAATTTACCTAAATAGTAAAACAATAGATGAACAAGACGGTATAAAAAACTTTCTGTAATGTTAGTATTTCCTTTTTAATCATTTAGCCCTAATTGATTATGTGATATAGCATTTGTCCAAAAAAATAGCCCAATCCTCCAAAGAACAAAGTAAATCCTAATAGCATCAAGGTTGACTTCATAGGACTCTTTTTTAGCGATTTTGCCTCACATGCCATTTGTTTTCTCCCCTGCTTCGAAAAACCTAGAATAGTGAAGCCTAAACCTGACAAGCCCAGGACTAATACCTGAGCAATATCTTTTGTTAGAATTTGACTGAAAATTGCACTTAGCATTAGCATTCCTCCCGCAATCCAAAGTGAAGTTCTTGTCTTATTCATAATTAAGCATTTAAAGTTTTTGATTTTTCTTCTTTATGAGAAACGGACAATCCGATTAAGGCAAGGCCAATGTATAAAGGAAGAAAGTTCGTCATAAGGCTATTACTTATTACATTAAATAGGCCTACTAAAAGGGTTAAAAATCCTATTATAAATACTACTTGTTTTATGTTATTAGAGTTTTTCATAGTTATGGTTTTTAATGGTTATTATTAAAGTAAAATGGCTAATACCGCTTCTATTATAAGTTTCGCAAGTGTTATCATTACTAGTTGTTTTTGTTTGATTATGAAGTAAAAGTATGCTCAAACGAATGGTTTTGAAAGTAAATTATGACCAACGGTCAAACGGACTTACCGAACGGTAATTAGCGATTACCGAATTGAAAATTGTAAAGTATAGGAATGAAAAAGGGAGCCAAATGGCTCCCTTGCAACAAGTTATGGTTGGTTATTTAGTTTTTTAAAGGTTTAGGAATTTGATTCTGGCCTAAATGCTTCGCATAGAACCCCATCATAGCCTTGTATAGCGCAATTGAGTTCTCTTCTTTAGCAAAACCATGGCCTTCGTCATATTTTACCATATAAGGCACATCATAACCTTTTCCTCTAAGAGCACTAACAATCTGGTCAGATTCGTCAATATTTACTCGTGGGTCATTGGCACCCTGAACTACGAATAAGGGCTTCTTTATTTTGTCTATTTGATATACCGGTGAAACTTCTTCCATAATTTTCTTTTCTTCTGCGATATCTTCGTCATACCAAATTTCTTTGATAATCTTCAAATAAGGCTTCCAATAAGGCGGAATAGTCTTCATAAAGGTGAATAAGTTGGAAACTCCCACATAATCTACACCACAAGCATATAAATCAGGTGTTTTGGTCATACCTCGAAGTACCGCATAGCCACCATGACTACCGCCGTAGATAGCTGCTTTTTTAGCATCTACCCAACCTTGGTCGATTACATATTTTAAGCCGTCTTCAACATCATCCATGGCTTTTCTACCTATTTGTTTGAAACCTGATTCCAAAAATTCTTTTCCGTAACCTCCGGAAATTCTGAAATTAACCTGTAAGGTGGCATACCCACGGCTGGCAAACAATTGCGCTTCTGGATTAAAGCCCCACGAATCTCGAATACCTTGTGGTCCTCCATGCGGATTTACAATTACCGGCACTTTCTCACCGGCCAAAGCGGCTTTAGGTAACGTGATATAGCCATGAATTGTTAAACCATCTCTACTTTTAAAAGTAATAGGGCGCATTTCAGACATATCTTCCTCTTTTAATTGAGGCATTAAATTGTACAAAAACTTGAACTCATCTTTTTTAACGTCATAAGAATGGTATTCGCCATACAAACGGTCGCTCTGTAGAAAGATCAAAAGATTATTCTCATCATCTGTAGCATCAGCTATGCTGTACTGTTTGCCCGGGAATTTAGTAGTAATTCGCTTGTGCAGTTTTTTATAAGAATCGCTCACAGGAAGAATTACACTTTTTTCACCCTCATAAGAAACAAAGTCCAGTTCGTAGCCTCTTTTTCTTGACAGACTCATGTTGGAGACGTCAAAGTTTTCATTAGAAAAAATCTCCTTTATTACTTTATCTTCCTTCAAATCATAAAGAACTATTTTAGACTTATCGCTTTCTATGTTAGACACCATATAAGCATCATGAGGGTTTTCTGTGGCATAGTCAAAGTTCAATATTCCAAAAGCATCTTTCCAGCTTAAACTCTTAATCACTTCAAAACCACCTTTACCATCTTCATAATATAAGTCTTGTTCTACCCCATCCCTGATTTTTGTATAAGCTTTAAGGTTGCCGTCTTTATCAAAATTATACCCCGCAATAGGGTTCGCAGGATCATCGTTTTTGAACAATTGTTTTAGTTCTCCATTAACTACATTTACTTTAAAAGGTTCAAAAACCTGTTTATTGTTCTTATTCATCAGTACAATAATATGGTCTTTGTCTTCTTTCAAAAGGTCGGAAAACTGTGCTTGAACCCCATCAAAAGGAGTCAAATCTTTAAGGTTACTACCATCTAAATTAATGGCGTAAACATGGTAATTTTCGTCACCACCCTTGTCCATAAGGTAAACCAACCTTTCATTGTTGATCCAACCGTAACCTCTAACTAATTCTTCTTTTTCTTCGATAGCTCTTTTGGCTTCGCCGGTCGCCACATTTTTTACATAAATATGGCGCTTTCCATTTTCATCTTTCTCACGGTAAGACATGTATTTTCCGTCAGGTGAAAATCTGAAAGTGGAAGCATTAGGTTTGGCAAAATAATCTTCAACTGTATATCTGTAATTTCCTTCATCAAGGCTTGCCAGCTTTTGCAAATCCATATCCGATGAAACCAATTCTGGATTACCGGGAATCGTTTTTACCGTTTTTTCTAAATTTAAAGGAAACTCCATTCCACCTTGATAAAAAGTGCCATTTACAGCTCCACCATCTGCAGTACCAACATACTTAATACCCGCCTGCTTGAATACGATTGTGAGTTGATTATCAGAAAATATAGTCTCATCCATAGGAATATCTGTAGCGCCTTGCGATGGGCTGTCCATTGTAGATTTTAATACCCCATCTTCATTAGATACATTAAAGATTAATGGCATCTCCATTCCTTGAACCGATAAGGTCCCTTTCCAAGAACCGGAAATATCTTGTGCATAACTGCTAACTCCTATTAGAAGGAAAACAGCCGTTGCAAATAAATTTGAAAGCTTTGTTCTCATAAATGTGTTTTTAATTGTTGAATATTTTTTAGAATGCTATATATGAGTGTATTATGGGCTCAATATGTTACATTCAGTTACATTTTATTCAAATATATTTTGAAGTTGAACAACTACGAAGTGAATTATGGCGAACGGTAAATTGCTAAATCTAAGCGGAGAAAACTACTACTTTAAATCGGGAGGGTATTTAGAAAATGCTTTTTTGACGATATTCTTGAGCTGTTCTTCTCGACATAAGGGTGTGGTGTTCTCTTTAAAACTACTTTCTGTATCTGCCTGCCAAAAGAGTGCATTTTTGCTAGCATCTACAAAATCAAACAAAATCTGCCGCTGTACACCCGAATTACCTACAGGAATACCAATCGACAAACCACCACCTACATTTCTGCCTCCACCACCAACACCAACACCAACATTGTTCCCTGAATTTGATTGAAATACCGCACTTTTAATATTGATCAAGAATTCGGGTTCTTCGGAAAGCAGGTATCCCTTAGACTGCAAAGTGGAATCCAAAATATTCAGTAGACGTTTCTCGTCTAGCTGGCTTAAACCAGACTGCATATCCTCAAAATAGTTGTAGGTAGTGTAGTTAGAAAAATCTGTGGCTTTATCATAATCATAGTTGACGCGAACCGCATTGCACGAAACCAAAACACACAAAATAACTATGTAAAGCAAATTCTTCATTGCAGCGGAATCTACTTAAAATTACAAATTAATAGGGTTGGTATTTTAAAAAGGGGGAATTATTCGTTTAACAACTTCCAAAGCATATCTTTCAACTCTTGTATCCCTTTTTGGGCCACTGAAGAGATAAACATATATGGTACATTTAAATCTTTATCTAAAATTGCCTTCATCTCCCCCATAAGCTCATCATCTAACATATCACTTTTAGAAATCGCAATAATCCGTTGTTTATCTACCAGTTCGGGGTTATATCTGCGCAGCTCATCCAAGAGAATTTCATACTCTTTGGTAATATCTTTACTATCCGCAGGAATTAAAAACAACAAAGTTGCATTACGCTCAATATGACGCAAAAAGTAGTGCCCTAAACCTTTACCTTCGGCAGCACCTTCGATAATACCAGGTATATCGGCCATGACGAAACTTTGAAAATCACGATATTCAACAATGCCAAGATTGGGTTTTAGCGTTGTAAATTCATAATCGGCAATCTTTGGCTTTGCAGAAGTTATTACCGAAAGTAGTGTTGATTTACCCGCATTTGGAAACCCGACCAAACCAACATCGGCCAATAACTTTAATTCTAAGATTATGCTTTGCTCCTGACCTGGTATTCCCGGTTGGGCATAACGGGGCGTTTGGTTCGTTGATGTCTTAAAATGCCAATTACCGCGACCGCCCATACCACCTTCCGCTACAATTTTCTCTTCACCGTTTTCTGTTATTTCAAAAAGAATCTCATTGCTTTCGGCATCGCGCACAACAGTACCTAAAGGTACATCCATATAAATATCTTGCCCATCGGCACCACTACTTCTATTTTTACTGCCATGCTCTCCATGGCCCGCCTTAAAATGTTTTTTGAACTTGTAGGTGACCAAAGTCCATAGATTACTGTTACCTCTTATAATAACATGACCCCCTCGACCGCCATCACCACCATCAGGGCCGCCCTTGGTAATATATTTCTCTCGATGTAGATGCACAGAGCCCTTGCCTCCATTACCTGAGCTTACAAAAGCCTTTACATAATCAACAAAATTACCTTCGGTCATAGTTGTATTTTAAATTCAGACTATTCGAAGTCCAAGGAATCATCAAAGTAAAATGTATAAATCAAATAGCAAGCGCAGCCTATTAAGAATACCAAAATTGTAAGAATCACCAGCAAACAACTCTTAAATGCATATTTTGGCGTTATTACTTTATCTGGCATTCCATTATAATTAAGAATTGCTTAAAGGGCGTCAATCACTTTGGCCAAACGGCCAGTAATCTCTACAATATCCCCTATTCCATTTACAGCGTGAAATTTGCCCTGTTTTGAATAATAGTCTTTTAAAGGCGCTGTCTTTTGGTTGTACTCATCAAATCGGTTACGAATTTTACTTTCATCTTGATCATCGCTACGACCACTTTCCTTTCCGCGTTCTAACAATCGAGCAACTAAAATATCATCTTCCGCTTCTAAAGCTATAGTAGCATCGACCTGCATGTCTTTAGAATCTAAAAAATTATCCAAAGCTTCCGCTTGGGCAGCTGTTCTGGGGAAACCGTCAAATATAAACCCGGCAGCGTCGCTGTTTTTTTCAACCTCATCCTTCAACATACTTATGGTTACCTCATCGGGCACCAAATCTCCTCTATCAATATAAGACTTAGCCAACTTTCCTAATTCGGTATCGTTCTTCATGTTATAGCGAAAAACATCTCCCGTAGAAATATGTTTTAAATTATACTTTTCCTTTAAAAACCCAGCTTGGGTTCCTTTACCTGCACCAGGCTTTCCAAAAAGCACTAGGTTAATCATATGGGTTTGGTTTAGTTGATATACTTCTTTTAAATTTCTGCCTAACTCATTGTAATCCAATCCGTAACCAACTATAAATCGGTTAGGGATGTCGAGCCCGATATAGTCAATGGCATACTCTCCATTATAAACTTCTGACTTATAGAATAATGAGGCAATTTTAAACTCTTTTACATTGGTTTTAGAAAACAAATACACCAGTTGTTGCAACGTACGACCAGTATCGATGATGTCTTCTAAAATAATAACACTTCTACCTTCAATATCTTCAGAAACATCAAGCAAGGTTTCTACGATACCTGTAGAGGTCAATCCTTGATAACTGCTCAGTTTCACAAAAGACACTTCGCACGGAAATTGATATGCCTTTAAAAAATCTGCAACGAACATAAAAGACCCATTTAAGACACCTACAAAAATCGGAACTTCGTCTTTATAGTCACGAGCAATTTCATCTGCCATTTTTTGTACGGCGGCCAAAATTTCAGCTTCGCTCAGATACGGTTTAAAAAGCTTGTCGTGTAGCTTAATCAAAGTGTTCTTGTTTTTTTTAACAGTTGGCAAAGATAGCATTTTTTAGACGTGCTTTTTGCCGTAAACCTTCACCCTTTTGGGAATTCGATGTATTTTTGTTCATATTCCAAGTAGATTTAACATGCACTATTTTTCTTCGGATTTTAAACTAGGTATTCTCGGTGGAGGACAACTGGGTAAAATGCTATTGTATGAAACCCGAAAATGGGACATTCAGACCAAAGTTTTAGACACTTCAAAAGAGGCTCCCTGCAAAATTGCCTGTAATGAATTTGTTTTGGGTAGTTTGATGGACTTTGATACGGTTTACAATTTTGGCAAAGACGTAAATGTCTTGACCATAGAAATCGAAAATGTAAACACCGATGCTTTAGAAAAACTAGAAGAAGAAGGGGTAAAAGTCTACCCTCAACCAAGTGCACTGCGTATAATTCAGAACAAAGCAACGCAAAAACTGTTTTATACCGACAACGACATTCCCACATCACCATTTACTAGGTTTGCCTATACCTCAGAAATTGAGGATAGCATTTCAAATGGTGGTTTAGAGCTTCCTTTTGTATGGAAAAGTGCCCAGTTCGGTTATGACGGACAGGGCGTTAAAGTTGTGCGCTCGGTTTCTGATTTAGAAGGCCTGTCCAATGTAGAATGTATTGCGGAGCAAATAGTGAATTTCAAAAACGAATTGGCCGTAATCGTTGCACGTAGTACAAAAGGTGAAATTAAAACCTATCCCGTTGTTGAGATGGAATTTCATCCAGAAGCCAATCAAGTGGAGTATGTTATCTGCCCCGCTCGAATTGATGAAAAAGTAGCACAAAAAGCACGAGAAGTAGCGCTTAAAGTGGCCGATAAAATTCAGCATGTGGGATTATTGGCCGTAGAACTGTTTCAAACACAAGAAGATACGATTTTAGTGAACGAGGTAGCGCCAAGGCCTCATAACAGTGGCCATTACAGTATAGAAGCTAGTTATACCAATCAATTTGAACAACATATTCGTGCTATTTTAGGGCTTCCCCTTGGGAATACCGATAGTAAAGTTGCGGGAGTGATGGTGAATTTGGTAGGCGCAGAAAACCATACCGGAAATGTGGTCTATGAAAACATAGAAGAGATTATGCAATTAGACGGTGTAACCCCTCATATTTATGGAAAGAAACAAACGAGACCTTTTCGTAAAATGGGACATGTGACCATCGTAGATGAAGACATGACGAGGGCAAGGGAAGTTGCTCAAAAAGTAAAAGAAAAAATTAAGGTAGTATCAAAAGGTTAGTAAATCCCTGTTTCAGGGGTATTAGTGACCCAAGACAAAGCATATTTTTACGCATGAAATTTAGTTTTATGAATATTGGAAAACGTTATCGACTAGAAGAAAAATTCAATAAGGCCGATCAGGACTTAAAGGCAGGAAAAATAGAGGTAGCTGTAGAGGCATTTGAAGCTATTTTAAAAGAAGACCCAACATTCGGAAAAGCCTATAACCATTTAGGCTGGGTCTTTGAAACCAAGGTAAGAGATTTTGAAAATGCCGAAAAAAACTACAAGTTAGCGCTAGAACATAGCCCGGCATATACAGCTGTATATAAGAACTATGCTATACTTTTATCTACTTTGGGAAGATTTGATGATTTAAAATCACTTTTGGAGAAGGCCAAAGATATTCCTGGAATGGATAAATATACGCTCTACAACGAATACGCCATCATGTATGAACAATTGGAAGAGTACAATATGGCTGTTAATTATTACCGAGATGCCGCAAAAGCTACTATGAATGACAAAATTATGAGAGCCGCTATGGACTCCATAGAACGATGTAATATAAAAATGAGTCTTTAATAACTTAAAAAATGAGCAAAGTAGCCGTAGTAATGGGCAGCACCAGTGACCTTCCGGTCATGCAAGATGCCATTGATATTCTAAAAGGTTTTGATATAGAAGTTGATGTTGACATCGTTTCTGCACATAGAACCCCAGAGAAATTGTTCGATTTTAGTAAAAATGCCCGTAAAAATGGGTATGCTGTTATTATTGCCGGTGCTGGTGGGGCCGCACATTTACCGGGAATGGTCGCTTCACTGTCTCCTTTACCCGTTATTGGGGTTCCAGTAAAAAGCTCTAACTCAATTGATGGGTGGGATTCTGTGCTTTCAATTCTACAAATGCCAGGCGGTGTTCCGGTAGCTACTGTAGCACTCAATGGCGCAAAGAATGCGGGTATTCTGGCAGCGCAAATATTAGGGGCCTCTGACAAATGTGTGCTGGATAAGGTTGTTTTATATAAAGAAGGCCTGAAACAGAAAGTAATTGATGGGGCAAAGTCCTTAAATAAGTAAATATGAAAAAAATCATTTTCTTTTTGATGCTCGTGTTTTTGTCATGTCAATCCGATCGAAATGTTGAGGAAATAAAATTGACCAAACCCACAATGGTCTCTATTTCTCCAGATAGCATTGCTTTGAATGAGTTACAAGAAAAGTGGGACGCAGAAGACTTTATGTCTGTTATAGACGACGTTATGTGGTATCATAGCGAACTAATGATGGTGGTGGATAGTTTTGATATCGAACAACTTAATACCGAAAAGAGAAAGATAAAATTAATAGGAGGTGAAAATTATTGGCAGATCGATATGGACACCACTGAAGTGAAATGGCGATATATTTATTTTGATGGTTCAGATTTTTTAGAAAGAGATGCAATCACCATGAAAGACCTTCTAAGCGAGAATTAAAAATTTCAACTTAAAACCTAATGCACAACCCACTTCTTAAACCTTTTGAACA
>CALBVX010000048.1 GCA_937969515.1 uncultured Croceitalea sp.
GCCAGGTCCACCCATCGGCCCTTCGTATCTAATAACTACGACATTTCCTTTTTTAACTTCACCTTTTCCTATACCCGCGTTAGCTAAGAATTCATCATCATATACTTTGGCGGGGCCGGAAAAATACAGCCCTTCCTTTCCTGTTATTTTAGCAACCGCCCCCTTTTCCGCAAGATTACCGTATAAAATTCTTAAATGTCCTGTTTCTTTAATTGGAGCATCTAAAGGTTTAATCACTTTTTGGCCTTCCAATAAACTTGGAACCTCCGCTAAATTCTCTGCCACAGTTTTACCAGTAACTGTAAGACAATCACCATGCAACATTCCGTTTTCAAGCATAAACTTCATTACGGCCGGCACCCCACCTATACGATGCACATCTTCCATTAAAAATTTACCGCTAGGCTTTAAATCAGCCAAAAATGGCGTTGTATCACTAATCTTCTGAAAATCATCTAAAGTGAAAACTATATCAGCAGCCTTTGCAATGGCCAAAAAATGAAGTACGGCGTTCGTCGAACCTCCAAGGAGCGTTAGTAATCTTACGGCATTTTCTAGCGACTTTCGGCTAATAATATCACTTGGCTTAATATCCTTTTCCAAAAGATGCCTGACTGCTTTTCCTGAATTTATAGCGTCATTTTGTTTTGGCTTTCCAATAGCCGGATTGGAAGAGTTAAATGGCATAGCCATACCTAAAGCTTCTATTGCAGAAGCCATGGTATTTGCGGTATACATGCCGCCACAGGCACCAGCCCCAGGGCAGGCATTTTGAATCACTCCTTTGTAATCAGTTTCATTCATCGTTCCTGCAACCTTTTCACCCCAGGCTTCAAAAGCAGAAACCACATCTAGTTTTTTATCTTTAAAACATCCGGAAGCTATGGTTCCCCCATATACAAGAACCGACGGTCTATTCAATCGAATCATCGCCATCAATGCGCCGGGCATATTCTTATCACACCCTACAACAGTGACCAAACCATCATAATTCATGGCTTGTACCACCGTTTCCATAGAATCGGCAATAATATCCCTTGAAGGCAGTGAGTAACGCATTCCATAAGTGCCCATAGATATTCCGTCACTCACCCCAATGGTATTAAAAACCAATCCCACAGAACCACTTTCGTTAACACCCTTCTTTACCTCTTGCGCCAAATCATTTAAGTGCATATTACAGGGGTTACCCTCGTAACCTGTACTTCCGATGCCTATTAAAGGTTTCTTAAGATCCTCTTCCGATAATCCTATGGCATACAACATTGCCTGAGCAGCCGGTTGTGTCGGGTCTTGCGTTACGTTTTTACTGTGTTTGTTTAATTCCATTAAAAGTTTCTTTCAAAATGTTCAAAAGCGTTGAAAATACTTTAGTATTCAAAAATAATTGTTTCAAATACCTCAATATTTTAACAGTAAGATATCGTCTAAAGTCATTTAAAAAATAATTTGCTTAATAACTTGTTTTTCAGTTATTTAAATCTATTTAAAATACCACATTCATTTATTTTATTAAGCGCATAAAAAAAGCCTGTATCGGTTAGATACAGGCTTTTTACATATAACAAAGTCCGTATCACCCCATCTCTGGGATAATAATGACCACATTTAAAAGTGTGTTTTTTGTTATCATACTTCAAGGGTACGTAAAAAATTGCTAAAACACAATCACTTGTAATTAATATATTTACGCTCTATGGAAAAAACAGTTTCTGAAGCCATCAATTACAGACGTTCGATTCGCATTTTTAAAGAAGATATCGAATTGGATACTGAAAAAGTAAGGACTTGTATACATAATGCAACTTTAGCTCCAACCAGTAGTAACCTCCAATTATGGGAGTTTTACCATATCGTTGACAAGACAATACTCAAGAAAATGGTGCCTGCCTGTTTGGGTCAAAACGCCGCAAAGTATTCTAAACAGATGGTTGTGGTCGTTACCCGAAAAGATTTATGGCGAAAAAGGGCAAAAGCAAATGCAACCTTTATAAAGAGCTCATTAAACAACAAGCCTAAGATAGAATATACCAAACGGGAAAAATTTGCCTTGGCCTATTATACGAAACTAATTCCTACGGTTTATACCGACTTTTTGGGAATACTGGGATGGGTAAAATATACTGTCTTTCAAGTGGTAGGACTCTTAAAACCCACATACCGGCAAGTAAGAAATTCAGACATGCGGATTGTAGCTCATAAAAGTGCTGGATTAGCAGCTCAAAATTTTATGATGAGTATGGCTTCAATTGGCTATGATACTTGCCCTATGGAGGGCAGTGACACCTTGCGAGTTAAAAAACTATTAGGATTGCCAATAGGTGCAGAAATCAATATGGTCATCGGGTGCGGCATACGAGATGAAAAAGGAATTTATGGTGAACGCTTTCGCATACCTTTTGAAGAGGTCTATTTTAAAGTCTAAACCATTTTAAAAATTAGCTTGTCAGTCGATTTTTTCTGGGCCAGTACACAAATCGCCTCTTCACTTAATTGCAGTATTCGCGGATATCCCCCTGTTGTTTGACCATCTTTCATTAAAATAATAAGCTTACCTGCTGGGGTTAATTGTATTGTCCCCGGCTGCGTAGCAGAAGTCAAGATTGTCGTAGAATGTCCTTCGATTGTCTCATTTAATTGATAGGCCATTCGATTATTTTCTTTTGAAATTGAAAATTCTTTTGAAAATATAGCGGTTAATTGACCATCATTTAATAAATCATACTCTGGAGCCTTAAAAACTTCTAAATAGTTAAAATCTAAATAGGTATCCATTTTCAATTCAGAAATTTTTGGTTCAAAAGAGGTACATTCTTCAAAATTTATTTCTTGAAATTCAGAAATACATTTGGTATCCGTTAATGGGTAATATTGTGACATACTTCCTAGCATAGAAGGTGCTTTAAACCCATCTTTTACAGCCAAATAACTTCTGAATCCTTTCTCTAATCTTCCATAGGACAAAATATCACCTTTAGCAACCTTATACACTTTATAATTATCTATTGGTTCATTATTCAGTGTAGGAGAAAGCAAGGCCCCTGCCAATGCAATATAGGTGTCGTTTTCAAACAAAAGTGTTGGGCCTGTCATGGTAATTTCAAGAACCGAGGCACAAGCTTTATTCTCTAATAAAGCGTTAAGCCTAGAGGCCGAAATCATATCCATAGCACCCGAAACCGGTACTCCCTTATCTCGATATCCAAACCTGCCACAGTCTTGCACAGTAGTGAAAAAACCAGGTTTTAATACTTTAAGCATCCAACAAAATTTTCTCTGGTTTATAAATACCCACTTCGCCTTCAATTTTATGCAGTTCATATTCGGCACGGGTGATCGATTCAAATTTTATCTTGTCTCCAACACTTACAAAACATGGTTTTTCTGCATTTGCATTAAAAATTGGGATTGGGCAATTTCCAATAATATTCCACCCCCCTGGGGATTCTTGTGGATAAATACCCGTTTGTTTACCTGCCAAACCTACAGCACCTTTAACCACCTTTAATCTTGGGGTTTCTTTTCTTTTGGTTTCTATATGCTTCGGAAGTCCTCCCAAATACATAAACCCCGGTAAAAAGCCTATGCCAAATACCCTATACTCGTTTGAAGAATGTATTTCTATTAGTTCAGAACTCGTCATTTTTAAGTTGAAAGCCACTTCCTCTAGGTCAATCCCAAATTCAGCGTCATAACAAACCGGTAGTTTCCAAAGCGTTCTTTGTTTTTTTAAAGTAGCCTTATTTGTTTTGTAAAGTTGAAGTAGTTCTTTTTTTAGCTTCTCAAACTCAAAATCACCATTGTTTGAGATTATAGCAATAGAGTTATACGCAGGAACAAGTTCTATATTATCATTTAACTCTTTTTCTAAAATTGACTTAAAACGAATGATATCATCAAGAATAGCTTCTTCCACTTCATTTGGCCATTCTACGAGAATACCTTTTCTACCAAACTCTTTTAATGTAATCGGATAACTCTTCACTTGCCTATTTCAATACTTTTCTTCGGTAATTCATTGGAAAGATACGTTAATATTTCAATAGCTTCCGGAGTATCTCCATGAACACAAAATGTATCCGCTTTTATTCTTTTGAAACTCCCGGATATCGTTTTAACGCTTTTATCCTCAATTAATCTCAAAATATGATTCAAAACGCTCTTAGGACTTGTTATTAAGGCATTTTTTTCTTTTCGTGAGACCAGTGTTAAGTCATCATTGTAGTTTCTATCACAAAACGCTTCATACTTTATTTTGAAACCTTGACTTACAGCTTCTTTTGCAACAATAGAGTTATAGGGCACATATAAAAATGTGTTGTTTTTAAAACCTTTTATAGCCTCTAAAAAAGTATGTGCCAATGGCAAATTTGACATTAACTCATTATATAAAGCTCCGTGCGGCTTTATATGATTCATTTTTGCCTGCTCTGATTCGGCCACTTTAAGAAATTTATAAATCTGTTTTCGGATACTTATTTTAAGGTCTTCATCAGCTATATCAATGACTTTTCTACCAAAATTCTCTTTGTCAGGATAACTTGGGTGCGCACCCACCTTAACCTTATACTTTTTTGCTAACTTAACAATTTCGCTTATCGTCTTTTCGTTACCTGCATGCCCTCCACAGGCTATATTACATGAAGATATCAATGGCAATAAAATCGGTTCATTGCCTATCCCCTCGCCAACATCGCAATTGATATCTATAATTTTATGATTCATTTAAAACAGGTCAAATACTTTAAAAATGCTTTTTGCCCCAAGAAGAATTGAAAGAACAATTATTGTAAACCCAATGATATTATGTATAAAGCTATTGCGATACTTTCCCATCACTTCATTTTTATTTACTATCCATACCAACAAAATAGCTATCACAGGAAGTAAAGCGCCATTAGCAATTTGTGCAAACTGTATGATTTCTATTGGCTTTATTTTTAAGGAAAGACTCAACACTCCCACTCCTAAAATTAAAATCCAGACCAAACGAAATTTCCAATCTTTTAAATCCGCATTCCATCCAAAACAATTGTTGGCTACATAGGCTGCTGCGAGTGGCGCTGTTATTGCCGAGGTAATACCGGCAGCAAAAAGCCCCACACCCATAAAATACTTTGCAGCATTACCAAATAAAGGCTCTAAACCTTTTGCTAGGTCCAAAGCACCAACTATTTCTTTAGATGGTATAGCCGCAGCGGCAATAATTATTGTCATCGAGATAAACCCGCCTATGGCAATCGATACTATGGTATCCCATCTTACACTTCTTAAATCGTCTTTAGATTTCCATTTTTCGTTCACCAAAGAGGCATGTAAAAATAAATTATAGGGAACCACCGTGGTTCCGACCAGCGCAATAATTGTTAAAAGGCCTTCCTCGGGAAAAGTAGGAAGAAACAAACCCTTTAAAATCAGAGAAACATCTGGCTGGGTAATTATCGCAGTAACGATAAAAGAAAGGCTCATTAAAAAAATTAATCCCACAAAAACTTTTTCAAGAACCTTATAACTACCCATCCACAGCAAGGCAAAGGCCAAAAAACCAACAATAAAAGGATAGTATACCGAGTACTTATTACCGAATAAGGCGGTCATGCCCAATGTTGCACCGCCAATGTTACCGGCCTCATAGGCTGTATTACCAATGAGAATAGCCCCTATAATAATCATTAAAACTGATATTCTGATCCATTTTGACTTTAGTTGCTCCCTTATTACCAGTGCAAGACCTTTTTGGCTTACAACTCCTAGGCGAGCCGCCATTTCTTGCAAAGCCATCGTTGCAAAAATAGATAGAAACATTGCCCAGAGTAGCGCATAGCCAAAACCGACACCAGCAATCGAGCATGCTGTAATTGTACCCGGACCAATAAAAGCTGCAGCGATTAAAACTCCTGGACCGATTTTCTTAAACATTATAAAGGGTGTTGTTGAAATTAAATTCAAGATAGCAGAAAAAGAATCATATTCAACTAGAGTTTCACCACAATTTTAACATTTCTGTTTACCGTTTATCTAAAAAATAACCGTTCGTCTAAAAGTTAGGTGTCATACATCGATTCATAATAATATTCTAAAAAAGTTGCTGTTATACTAATCCCAAATCTTAATATTAATACCAAACGACCTACTTAACATGACATGTAAAGATTGTGACAAAAACATCGGCTATGAAGAGCACAAAAATTCTATGGATTCACTTGGAGTGGAATTATGCGATAGACATACAAAACTTATAAAAAAGGTAATTCTAGATAACGCTACACCTGTTGAAGCAATACAACTATTCTACGCCCTTAGAGAGGCGGGAGTAAATCCCATGCTCGAATGGTGGGATGGCAAAAAATCCGTAGATATTGCCATTTCTAGAGTTAAATTGAATATTGAAATTGATACCGATTATGAGATGATCACTCATGACCAGGCTATTAATGATCTTGAGCAGGCCATGCACTCTTTTAAAAACGGATTTACAACTATTCGTATACCACATGTGGTAATTAAATACTACTTATTAGATACCGTGAAAAACATTCAAGGAATCATTGAAGGATTGCGAGCCAATATCAAGATGGTGGGTTAAACTTTC
>CALBVX010000049.1 GCA_937969515.1 uncultured Croceitalea sp.
CCAAATCTAAATACGATACCGGGCTGTATCCCTGAAGCGCTATATTACTATTGTCAATATTGTTAGCCATTTTATCTTGAGCAGATAAGGCTACAGCAAATAAAAATGTGAATGCCGTTAGTGTTGTTTTTAATGATTTCATTTCTTGTTTTTTAAATTATTTATTGTTTTGTTTTTTTCAATACCAAAGAATAATTACACTCATACTTTTCTAATAATCAGTTTTGCTCTCACTTGTTACTTAATCGTTGTTGAGAACTTCACTGGCAAGTTTAGCCTGATAGTCCCATTTGGTCCTTATTAATAAGGTTCCCAAATCTATCCGGCTGCTCCGATGCTCTTGACTTCTTTGTTTTATATTAGAAAAATAGAGGTGCATTTATTCTGCGTTAAAATATTCTTCTTGAATTACCTTTCCCTCATCGTTCCATACTCTTCTAATGATTTCGTGCCAGTAAATTTTACTGTCATCTTTCATATTAAAATCAAATGTGAATTCTGAAGCTGAAACGTTACCATCAACAATAGAGTGATGATGTGTTATTCCGTTAACCTTGGCTATAGCCCCGACAAAACCTTCCATTTTGGCAATCATTTCGGGTTTGCCCTTTGTTCCGCCATTTCCGTAATCTGAAGTGATAGCGTCCTCTGCGAAAAACTCTTCTACAGCGTCAACAATAGCTCCTTGAGCTACTATAGCATCCATTTTTGTTACTTGTGTCTTAATATTCATCTTTATTTTTTTAGTGAATTTGTACACTACAAAGATGAGTTAAGAGCTAAGTTAAAAGCCTACAAAAAAGACGCTAAGAACTGTACTTTTCTAATCTATACGCTGAAGGACTTATGCCTGTATGATGTTTAAAGAAGTTGGAGAAGTGATTGGGTTCTTCGAAACCCATTTTGTAGGCGATTTCATTAATAGGCGTGTTTACGGCTAATTCTGACTTAGAAGAATTTATGAGCTCGTTCCTAATGAGTTGGCCTACCGAGATGTTCAATTTATTTCTGGTTTTTTTTGAAAGTGTCTTAACAGAAACATTCATTTTATCGGCGTAAAAATCTAGAGACCGCTTTTCTTTATGGTAGTCTTGAATTAGATTAATAATATCTTGAACAAAGATATCACGCTCATTATAATCAAAATTAGCTCGAAACTGAGAGGGGGTATGGCCTGTAGTATTCTTGAAAACCCGGTTAAAATAAGCATCATCTTTATAACCCATTTCAAAAGATATCTCTTGTATGCTTTTATCTGTAAATGCAATTTTGCGTTTGCTCTCTACCAGTCTTTTTTTACTTAAGAGTTTTGAAATTGATATCCCGACCTTTTCTTGAACCAAGGCCTGAGCGTCTATCCCATTTTTATTGATTAAATGCACTAAATCTGCATTAGACAACCTGTTGGAGAAGTGTTCGTCTATAACTTCTTTGACATCAAAAATAATTTGATATTCACTTTTACTGGCCTTAAAAGGGTTTTGCCAAAACCACTGTTTCGAAGAAATATCTATAATCTGCTTGGTTTCTTCAGAAAAAACAGAATTATTCAAAAAGTTTTGACAATCTAAACATTCATTGAAATCAATGTAGCCCAGTGATATTAAATGCTTAAAAAGAACACGAACATCTTTATTTCTATACATGGCCTCGTCAGGGAATTCAATTTTTCGAACCAAAAAATCATCAGATAGAAACTTAATGTACTGCCCCTTTTCTAAGTAGATAGCCTTGTCTTGCCAATCGAAATAATTTTCAAAATCTATCTGAATATTACCTTTTCCTGATAGGATGTGGATTAAGGTATACTTCTCAATAAAGTAAACTTTGTCAATCTCTGGAAAAAGCTTAGTGACCACTGGTAGTTGGATTTTAATCCTTAGTCGTAGTTCTATTCAAAAAATTAATTTTTATTATTTATAGAACAAAAAAGCTTTCCAATAAGTAAATCGTCAACATCCCCCAAAATGTTCCCGTAGCCATGCTTAAAATTGCCAAAACAATAGCGTGAGGCATCCATTTTTTTTGATAAGCCGCAGTTACTGCTGGGGCAGTAGCTATTCCACCAACGTTAGCCATACTTGCTATTGGAACCCATGCCATATTTACGTTTAAAGCTTTTGCAGTTAATACCATGAAAACAAAATGGCCAACCAACCAAACTAAGAGAAAACCAAAAAAATACAGGTCAAATCCTAAGGTTTCAAATTGAAGTTTTAGCCCTAAAACAGCCATCACACAAATTATTAATACTGCTCCTGCTTTAAGTGAAAACTTAAAATTCCAACGAGGGATAAAATTTCCTAAAAGCAACCCTAAAATTGATAATAGCACAACTTTCCATACAAACCCAACTACCAAATAATTAGTAATTAAAACTAAGCCCAATAAGATTACTATTGTGAGCCAAACTGGCAAGGTTTTTTGGCTCTCTAATCGAATGTCCTCGGGCAATTCTTTATCTGTAATTTTAAACCACTTATTGAGCTTATTACTTTTTTTAATCCCCTGGAACATTAAGATTGTCCAAACATTTACGAGAATGTTGTCCATGACCAAAACTGATAGAAAAATTGCTTCCGGACAATTGACTAATTCTTTTAAAACCAATTGACTTGTGCTGCCGCCAATCCAACTGCCTACTATGGGGGGAATGCCTTTCCAAAACTCCTTTTCAGACAGGGTACTAACAACTAAATCTGACTCACTAAAAGAAAGTACAAATACAACAGGAAATAGTGCTATAAATATCGAGCCTGCCAAGAATACCAAGATAGGTTTGTAACCTACCGCTTTTAATTGCCCTAAAGATAAACTGGCCATAACAGAAAGGATAGCCAAGGGAATAAAATAGTCTTTACTAAAATTGTGAATTGTAGCTTGGGAATAATCAACTGAAAAGAAGTAGGAAATTAAAGCCGGTATTAGGTATGCCAATAAAATTGCGGGCACCCAATCAAATAACGATTTTACGTGTTTGTTTTCCCATCGGTCTAAATAATAAACCAGTAAAACCGTAAAAACGGTAATAATCCAAGGTGTTATCATTTTTCTAAAATCCCAAGATGAATAATTCTGCCTCCAGACATATTTACAGGGTTAGTGCTTTTTCCAATAACAATTCCGTCTTCTGGTGCCTTATAAGTTGCTGTTAATTCCCCAAAAGAATTTCTTAGTAAAGCTATAGTATCACCTTTTTGCATTTTTTGATTTAAGCTTACTTTAATATCCAAATAACCTCCCTTGTCTGTGTATATCCAATATGATTTTGAACATATATTCTCAATTGTGGGAATTACAATTTCACCTTCCATTAACCCTAAGTGAACAATTAAATTTTTAAGGCCTTTTACGCCTCTTTCAATCATGTCCTTTTGATAAACTTGCGGGTTTCCATATTCCATGGTTACGGATTTAACCCCTTTACTAATTGCAAATGCCCTCAGGGTCAATCCTGATGCTGAACCAAAACTAGCTTTCCCTCTGTTAGATACAATAATATCTGGTTCTAAGACCTGTAGCATACTAGCTAAAGTTTCGTCTTTCATGTCACCGCGCCCGTAAAGACTGTTTATTCTTCCAAAACTAGCAGTATGTAAATCCACATGATAATCAAACAAAGGGATAATCTTTTCACCAATTTTATATGCCATTTGTTCGGAGCCATTTCCATTAGGTTTTCCTGGAAAAACGCGATTTAAATCTACCCCATCAAGAAATTCACGTTGATTACGTGCAACCGCCAATGAGTTTAATCCTGGAATAGCAATTATGGTTCCTTTTAACTTAGTCACATCAATCTTAGAAAAGAACTGATGTATAATAGCAATACCATTTAACTCGTTCCCATGGATAGCGGCGGTTAATCCTAAAACTTTGGGTGTTCCATCTCCTTTTGCAATTAATACCGGTACTTTTATGGGTTCTGATAATTCATTTTCACCAAGTTGAAGCCAGAGCTTATGAATTTTGCCGCTTTCTAGCTGTTCCAAATGCAAATCCTCTACCACCAGTATTCCATTATTACGGGCAGAAACGTTTTCTTGACAAAACGAATACGAGAATAGGGAAGTAGTTAAAATTAAAAAAAGCTTTTGATACATTGCTAGCCGTATTAGCTTTCTAAATATAATCTTTTAATCAAAGCGCAATAAAACTTTTAAATTTCAGCAAATAAAAAGCCGCTAAAAAGCGGCTTTTTCAAGATTTTGCGATGTTCTTTCTAATTAATAAACAGTTGTTAATGCCGTTTGATCACCAGAAGTAAATGGTCTATTTGTACCATTGCTACAAGCTAACATCCAAGATCCAGCTTCTGGACCAGTTGGTGTGCCTGGAATGTAAACTGCGCCAACACCAGCATCTCCCTCGTTGCCAGCTCTTCCGCAACTAAATTCTCTTTGATCATAGTCTGTATGTCTAAAACCAATAGCATGTCCAATTTCGTGAGCTATTACCGTTGCTGCATCGGCAGGAATACCACCTCTTCTCGGGTTGTAAATATCTGAATTCAGTACAATTGGTGTTGCAGGATCTCCATTGGCATCTGGGAAACCTGCACTACGACCAAGAATTACGCCTCCACCTCGTACTCTCTTAAGCTTTTGAGACAGAATATCGATGTCTGCACCAGAACTATTGGCTCTTTGAAATGTGATATCTAAATTTAAGGAGTTATATCTATTAATTGCATCATCAAAAGCTGCTTGCATGGTGCTATTGAATGCGGCATCCATATAAACACTTACGACCCTACCATCTGGGCCTACGATATTATTTGTTCTATAATGTTCAGTGCCAACACCAGAGGCGGGTGCCATTTCATTAATTTGATCTCTTGTTAAAAAGATATCTCCCTCTACTGTAAACCCTTCTACACCGTTCAACGAATCTTCCGTTAAATTGTCTGTATTAAAACCTAAAGATTCTAATTTAGCACGAACTTGAGTGTCAATCACATCAATTTCTTCGTTATTTTCAGATTCACAGGAAACAACGATTGTTCCTACCAAAACGGCAGAAAGGGCGAACTTTAAAAAATGGTTACTTTTCATGTTTTAAATTTGTTAATGATTAAGATTATGTTTTAATTCGACCGAATATATGTTAAAAAATTAACATATTCCGAAAACGTTATAGTAAATCGATAAGATGCAAAAACGAGCAATTTTGAGACTTTCCATTCTTATCCTATTTTTCTGTGGACTGATGGAATCTATTGCACAAGAGAAATTGCCATTCAAAGGATTTAAAGGCGGTCTTCAAATAGCAAAGGACAAAAATAATTTGCCCAACCGTTATGCCGAGAATATTTTTTATACCCTTTCTAAAAATCGAAACGTTTTTTTCTTGGAGCATAAAATTCCGAAAACAGAAACTCCTATATCTGCCGCTGATTTAAGTGTCAACGCAATTACCAATGCACATGCAGTATTTCCCAATGCCAACGGAGCAAATGTATCGGTTTCCATAAAGGAATTACTCTTTAACGTGAATGACATTGACTATTCAGAAAGGGTCAGTTTAAACGGAAATGAAGCAAACACCCTTGATCAACATGCTACGGCTATGGCCACAATAGTTGGGGGCAACGGCAATTCTGGTCCAAAAGGACTTGGAGTGGCCCCCAACACACAGCTAAGCTCCTCGAGTTTTCTTGAGTTGTTACCTGACGATTCCCAGCAACTCATCACAGATGGGATTTTTGTCCAAAACCATTCCTATGGGGTCTCCATAGAGAATTTTTATGGTGATGAAGCTTCGGCTTATGATGAACAGATTTTTGTATTACAAGATATGGTTCATGTTTTCTCCGTGGGCAATAGCGGTACTGAGGTGGCCGTAGACGGACCATATGCAAACCTTGAAAATTTTGCAACGCTGACCGGTAACTTCAAGCAAGCAAAAAATGTAATTACCGTTGGAGCCACTGACGCTTTGGATAACATTAGTGAAAGGAGCTCTAAAGGCCCTTCTTTTGACGGAAGAGTAAAGCCCGATTTGGTGGCTTATGCACCTGGTGGAACTTCCGATGCCGCGGCCTTGGTTTCTGGAACAGTGGCCTCTATACAAGATCTATATTTTAAGAAAAATGGTGCAATACCATCTTATCCGCTTGTGAAATCTTCTTTAATTGCTGGGACCGAAGATGCTGGAGTGTCAAACATTGACTATGAATCAGGTTATGGAAAGCTAAATGCCAAAAACAGTCTGCAAATTATAGACAATGGCCAATTCTTTGAGGGAACGATGGCAGCCAACGGACAGACCAACAATTCAATCACTGTTCCAGAGAACACAAAATCTTTAAAAATTGCTCTTTCTTGGTTAGATACAGAATCCATAGCTGGCAGCACTGATTTATTGAACAATGATTTGGACTTGGTGGTCAATGGTCCAAACAGCAACGAATACCTTCCTTGGATATTGAGCAGTTCTGCCAATGCCGACTCTTTAAAAAGACAAGCATTACGTGGAATCGATAACCTAAATACCCTAGAGTTTATTACTATAGAAAATCCTTTTCCCGGCACCTACGGCATAAATATAAGCGCGGATAGTGAAAATACAACCGAAGTCCCTTATGCGGTAAGTTATTCCCTGGAGAATTCGGGGATTTTTGAATGGCAGTTTCCATTGGCAAACGAGACACTTTCTAACCTTGGTCTGCCGGTGCTGAGATGGAAAAATACTACGGCTTTGAACGTGGGAAGTCTATCATATCGTGTTGAGGGAGGCGAGTGGGTTTTGATCAGTAATGCCATAGATTTAAATAATCAGTTGTACCAATGGGAAATTCCGGAATTGAACGAAGTTGTAGAATTGCAAATGGTCTCGGGCACTCAGGTTTATACTTCTGATAAATTTTTTGTTTCCCAAGAAATTATCCCCCAAGTAGAATATAATTGCGCTGATGAAGTTGGTATTTCATGGGAAAGTGTTTCTAATGCCATTGCCTATGAAGTGAAAACGTATACAAACAACTCGCTTCAGGTAATTGCAACCGTTTCGGAACCCTTTTTCGTTAACCAAAAGGCTGAAAATGGTTCTGTCTATTTTTCGGTAACCCCAATTTTTAACGATGGTAAGGGCCTTAGAAGCAACACCATTAATATTGAAGATTCAGGGGTTCAATGTTATTTCAGGGGTTTCATAGCATTGCTCAATGACGATAATGAAGTGGACCTTGCCCTTAGCCTAAGTACCGGGATAAATATAGAGCGTATAGATTTTGTTAAAACGATTGCTGGACAAGATTTTATTATAAACAGTTACTCCGACAGATTTGAAGACCTTGTTGTAACAGATACGGATAGCATTTTGGTTCCTGGAAACAATAGGTATAGGGCAGAGATTATCCTCACTAACGGAAATATTGTGCAAACTGATGAGGTTGAACTATTTATTCCAGATAAAAATGAACTTATCCTATTTCCTAATCCTGTTGAGAACGGATTTGATCTCAACTTTACATCGCAGGGTTCAAAATTTCAAATCTTGGATATGACGGGTAAAGTTATCGTTCAAGACTCCGTATTATCCATTCAAGATTTTATTGGAATAAATCTTTCCGCTGGCATATACATATTTCATGTGGTAGACGAAAACAATAAGACGATTGCTGCAAAAAAGCTTATTGTGAAGTAAACGGCCGCTAGGCCTAATTCATACTTTGTCGCTTGGTTAATAGATTTTTATTTCTTCCCACTTACGATAATTACGATTTCGCCCTTTGGTGGTTTTTGGGTGTAGTGTTCTAAAACTTCCGAAATGGTACCTCGAATAGTTTCTTCGTACAATTTGGTGAGTTCACGAGATATTGAGACCGGTCTGTCTAGTCCAAAGTATTCTCCAAATTGCCCCAATGTTTTCAATAGTTTGTGAGGCGATTCATAAAAAACCATGGTTCTGGTTTCCTCAGCTAAAAACTCCAATCGGGTTTGCCTCCCTTTCTTTACCGGAAGAAAACCTTCAAAGACAAAGCGGTCATTTGGCAGCCCACTATTGACCAAGGCGGGTACAAATGCCGTAGCCCCGGGAAGGCATTCCACCTCAATATTATTCTCTACACAGGCTCGAGTCAGTAAAAAACCAGGGTCAGAAATTGCCGGTGTACCTGCATCGGAAATCAGGGCAATTGTTTCCTTGTTTTGTAGGCGCTTTATGATGCTATCCACCGTCTTATGCTCGTTGTGCATGTGGTGGCTATGCATTGGGGTCTTAATCTCAAAGTGTTGCATTAGTTTGCCGCTTGTGCGGGTATCCTCGGCCAAGATCAAATCAACCTCTTTCAATACCGTAATTGCCCTAAGTGTAATATCTTCTAGATTACCGATTGGTGTAGGCACCAAATATAACTTCCCCATTAAGTAAAGTTAAGGTCTTACTTCTTTTCCCGTAAAATAAGAGATTAAAACAACAATAAAAGCTATGACAGCGCCCATGTGTTCGCCGTCACTTACCATATAATGGGCAAAAAAAGCTAAAACGGTATTAAAGAAAAAGCCTGCATAGGCCCATTCTTTTAACCACTTCGAAAAATTACCCCAAACTGCAACTAATCCTAAGATTTTGGCAATTGCCAAAGGGTAAATAAGATAGGTAGGATAGCCCATATTTACGAAGAAATCTACAATAGCTTGGTGGTTAAATAAATAGTTGTAAACTGAAAAAAACATGATAAGGGTCAACATACCTGTAGAGACCCAATAGAGAATTTTCTTTACCATCGGTGATTAAGTTAAATTGTAAAACTAAATGTAATGATATTTAGCAACCTAAGCGAACTTTCTGGCTATCAGTGTCATAAAACGATTTTCATACTCGTCTTTTCCTTCCCAGTTCTTATACTCCGGCTTCACCATATTATTGATAAAAGCCACAGAACGCTCTTCAGTGTCAATAGTGTTTAATTGCGAAAGCACGCGATTGTAATCTTCTACATTGTCGTGAAAAAGATGCTTTACAAAGGCCAACTTATCATTTAAGCCAATTTGAAGTTCTTTGTTTAATCTATCGTTCAAAGATTTTGGT
>CALBVX010000050.1 GCA_937969515.1 uncultured Croceitalea sp.
TTTTCTTATTGATGTAGTCGATACCTTTAAAGCAAACGGTATTCGCACTTCAATTTTTGTAGATCCTGTTGAAAAAATGGTAGAAGGCGCCAAGGAAGTAGGAACCGATAGGATAGAATTATATACCGAAAGTTATGCAAAGTCTTTCTCGGAAGGAAACAAGGAAAGTATAGTGCCCTTTGCGAATGCGGCCAAAGTAGCAAACGATTTAGGAGTCGGAATTAATGCCGGCCACGATTTAAGCTTAGATAACATTACATTTTTTAAGGAGCACATTCCAAATTTGCTTGAGGTATCCATAGGTCATGCCCTTATTTGCGAATCTCTTTATTTAGGATTGGAGAACGTCATCAACATGTACTTACACCGCTTGCAATAATGGAACTACTACATGCTAAAATTATTGGAGAAGGAAAGCCCTTACTGATTTTACACGGGTTTTTAGGCATGTCCGACAACTGGAAAACCTTAGGGAATAAGTACGCAGAAAATGGTTTTCAAGTACACTTGATAGACCAACGTAATCATGGCAAGAGTTTTCATTCTAAAGATTTTGATTATGAATTCATGGCCAAAGACTTGGGGTTTTATATAAACCACCACAGCATTACCAAAGCCAATCTTATTGGTCATTCCATGGGTGGTAAAACAGTGATGCAATTTGCTTGCTCAAACCCTAATTTAGTGGAGAAATTAGTAGTCGCAGATATAGCCCCGAAATATTACCCGGCACACCATAATGAAATTATAAATGGACTGAAATCCTTAGATTTCAATACCATTTCCTCAAGAAGTGAAGCTGATGAAGAATTGGCCAATCACCTATCAGATTGGGGTATTCGTCAATTCTTGTTAAAAAATCTTTATTGGGTCGAGAAAGGTAAACTAGGGTTTAGGTTCAACCTGTCCGTTTTACAGAGCAAGATGGAAGAAATAGGAGAGAATATTAGCAGCACGGACTCCTTCGGAGGGGAAACATTGTTTCTTAGAGGAGATAAATCAGAATACATTCTTCAAAATGACTTTGATATTATTCGAAGACATTTCCCAAAAGCGGAAATCGATACCATCTCCAATGCAGGTCACTGGCTGCATGCCGAAAACCCCACAGCATTCTTTTCTAGGTCGCTACAATTCCTAAATCGTTAAAAATTGAACTAATTTATTATGCATGCATAATTTTTTTTACCTTTTAATTGTATGTATAACAATTTTCGCATAGTTTTGGAAATAAGCGATTAACGCAAACTTAACTTAAACTAACTTTAAATTTATTGATATGAAGAAGTTCCTCGCACTACTTTCTATGTTTGGACTTATTTTCGTCTCTTGTTCTGATGATGATACGGTTGCAGATACTACACCAACACCTCCGGCGCCCATAACTTTCACCAGTGGTTCTGCTGATTTTTCGAACTATGTGTCTCTAGGTAACTCATTGACTGCAGGTTTTTCTGATGCGGCATTATTTCAATCAGGCCAAACTGCGTCTTTTCCAAATATGCTGGCCTCTAACTTTGAATTGGCAGGCGGCGGCAGCTTTAACATCCCTTTTATGGCAGATGATTTGGGTGGTTTGACCCTTGGGGGAACACCAATTTCTGGCAACCGGCTTATTTTATCATTTGCCTCAGGTTCACCTGCTCCAGTACCTGTGAGTGGTCAAGGAAGTACAGAAGTTTCAAACGTTCTTTCAGGACCTTTTAATAATATGGGAGTTCCTGGAGCTAAAAGTTATCACTTACTTGCACCTGGTTACGGTAATGTAGCTGGTGTGGGAAGCACTGCAAATCCTTATTTCGTGCGTTTCGCTTCAAGTCCGAATACCACAATATTAGCAGATGCGGCTGCTCAAAACGCTAGTTTCTTTAGTTTGTGGATTGGTAATAATGATGTTTTAGGCTACGCTACCAGTGGAGGTGCCGGTGTCGACCAAACCGGTAATCTAGATCCAAGCACATACGGCGGCTCTGATGTTTCAGATCCAAATGTGGTTGCAGGTTCTATCAACGCAATTTTACAGGCGATGACAGCAAATAATGCAAAAGGGGTGATTGCCAATATTCCAGATGTGACAACAATTCCGTTTTTAACAACAGTACCTCATAATCCTGTTCCATTGGATGCCGCTACTGCTGCTTTTTTAAATAGCGCTGCTGCCTATGGGGCATATAACGCTGGACTTGCACAACTTAATGGATTAGGGCTTCTTTCTGATGAAGAGTTGGCGCGAAGAACTATAACTTTTGAGGCAAGTGCCTCTAATGCGGTAGTCATTATAGATGAAGATTTAACGGATTTAACGGGTTTCAATCCTGCGCTGATCAACATGAGACAAGCAACAGCTGATGATTTATTGGTTTTGACTTCTAGTACTTTTATTGGCTCTTTAGCAAATCCGGCAGACCCTACTTCAATAAACGGAGTGGCAGTGCCCTTGGCAGATAATTGGGTGTTAACCCCAGAAGAACAACAAATAGCGAATGCGGCAGTAACAGCTTACAATCAAGTAATCGCTGGTTTAGCAACACAATATGATTTAGCTTTGGTTGATGCGAACTCTTTATTGGTAGAGTTAGGAGCAAATGGATTTACTCAGGCTGACGGCAGCGTAGTAACTGCAAACTTTGGCACAGGCGGTGGATTCTCTTTAGATGGGGTGCATCCTTCCCCTCGTGGGTACGCCATTTTAGCTAATGCTTTTGTTGAAGCTATCAATACCAAGTATGGATCCAATTTACCAGGGGTTAATCCACTAGATTTTACCGGATTGTATATTAAATAAAATTTATCGACATTGATACAAGTCTAGTTGTCATTAGTCGAATATTATTAAAAAGCTTAGCTTTTATTCTCTAATTTTAGAGGTATTAGCTAAGCTTTTTTTATGCGAATGTTTAATTTCAATCAAAATGACGGATTACTACTAAACTGCCCAAATAAGGCTTTGATCTTATTAACTTTTTTAGTGGTTTTATCTTCCTGTCGGCAAAAGCCCAATTCAACTGAAAAACTAATTTCTAAAAATGAATTGGAAACCATTCCTGAAAAGGTTGACTTTACTTTTGATGTAAAACCTATTATTTCTGACCGCTGTTTCAAATGCCACGGTCCGGATAAAAATGCAATAGAAGGAGGTTTATCTTTAAATACTGCAGAAGATGCCTACAAAGCGCTAGGTAAATTAAAAGACCATCATGCGATAGTACCAAAGAAGCCCGAAGAAAGCACTTTAGTAAATCGTATTTATTCGGATGACCCCAATCTTTTAATGCCTCCACCAGAATCGAACCTTGCCCTTAGCGAAACTGAAAAGGCCATTCTAAAAAAATGGATTGAACAGGGGGCCGAATACAAAGAACACTGGGCTTTTATCCCTCCTAAACCGCGAGAGATACCTGTAGTAAATAAAAAAGACTGGTCAAGCAATGAAATTGATGATTTTATACTTGCTAAACTAGAATTCAATAGCTTGGCGCCATCCAAAAAAGCAAGCAAAGAAAAATTGATCCGAAGAGTGTCTTTTGATTTTACCGGACTTCCCCCAAGTACTGAACAAATAAATGCTTTTGTCAATGACAACGCATCGAACGCTTACGAAAAACTGGTTGACTCACTTTTAAACACTACAGATTACGCCGAACATATGTCAGCCGAATGGATGGATATCAGCAGGTATGCAGACACTCATGGTTATCAAGATGATTTTGAACGTACCATGTGGCCATGGAGAGATTGGGTAATTCATGCCTTTGAAAAGAATATGCCTTATGATGCGTTTGTAACCTATCAATTGGCAGGCGATCTTTTACCTGAAAGAAATTTGGAGCAAATACTTGCCACCGGTTTTAGTCGTAATCATAAGATCACTTTTGAAGGAGGCACTATTCCAGAAGAGTATCATGTAGAATATGTAGAAGATAGAGTCACCACTTTTGGTACTGCTTTCTTAGGTTTGACTTTTGAGTGTGCAAGATGTCACGACCATAAGTATGATCCAATCAGTCAAAAAGAACATTTTGAGTTATTTAGTTTTTTCAATAATAATAAAGAGAAAAACAAAATACCCTTACCCGGGGAAACCCCAGAACCATACATTACAATTACTGAAAAAGAGGTTAATGGCGTTCTCAATTTTGTAAACCTTCAACACTCCAAAAAGAAAGAAGTTCCCGTTATGGTGATGAATGAAATGGACGAATTAAAGCCCGCTTTCATTTTAAACCGGGGTGTTTATGATCAACCTACGCAAGAAGTATATCCAAACACTCCAAAATCGGTATTAGAATTTCCTGAAAACCTGCCTAAGAATAGATTGGGACTTTCTAAATGGTTATTTGATGCTAATAATCCGCTTACTGCCAGAGTAACGGTAAATCGATTATGGCAAAGAATGTTTGGCACTGGATTGGTAAGTTCATCCTATGATTTCGGAAATCAAGGTGCACTACCATCACATCCTGAGCTATTAGACTTTTTAGCCCTTAAATTACAAGAGGATAAATGGGATATTAAAAAAATGCTAAGATATATCGCACTTTCCTCAACCTACCAGCAAAGTTCGGTAACCACTCCAGAATTATTAGAAAAAGATCCTGAAAATAGACTCTTGGCGAGAGCTCCGAGACTTCGATTATCTGCCGAGATGATTCGTGACCAAGCACTTGCCATCAGCGGATTATTGAACAAAGAGGTTGGCGGACCGAGTGTAAAACCCTATCAGCCAGAAGGAATTTGGGAAGAAACAACCGGTGGCGGTGGTGGTAGTACTGCCCAATATGTACAAAGCACTGGAAAAGATCTTTACAGAAAAAGCCTGTATACCTTTTGGAAGCGTACCGTTCCTCCTCCAAACATGATGACTTTTGATGCCGCCTCTAGAGATTTATGTTCAGTAAAAAGACAAGAAACCAATACCCCTTTACAAGCCCTAGTATTATTAAATGACCCGCAACTGATAGAAGCATCAAGAGCTTTAGCTGCGAATACCATTAAGTTACAACCAAATGAAAACAAAAAACAGATAACGCATATTTTTCAAAAAGCTACCTCTCGCCTGCCCGATTCTGAAGAGATGGAGATGCTTTTGACACATTATGATGATATGATGGCCAAAATAAGTTCAAATGAAATTATTGCTTCAGAATATGTTACCATTGGCGATTTTGTAGCTGATGCGACTATACCACAAGAAAAACTTGTGGCGCTATCTTTAGTTGCCCATACTATTTTGAATTTAGACGAAACTATTACCAGAGGATAAGATGAGTGAGAAGAAAATTATACACGAACGTTCCTTATTATTGAACAGAAGGTCTTTTTTAGGAAAGTCTGCCCTTGGCGTTGGTGGTGCAGCATTAAGCACGCTTATGGGCTGTTCTTTTTTCAGAAAAGATGAAAATGGCATACTTACCAAAGAATCAAGCTTTGGCAGTAATCAAGGAACTTTAGATGTGCTTCATCACGCCGCAAAGGCTAAAAGAGTAATTTATTTATTCCAAAGTGGTGGACCATCACAGTTGGAGCTTTTCGATTACAAACCAACACTAATCAAAAGAAGGGGTGAAGAACTTCCTGAATCTATTAGAAATGGGCAACGCTTGACCGGAATGACTTCTGGGCAAGATAGTTTTCCGCTAGCAGGCTCGGTTTTCGATTTTAAGCAGTACGGTAAAAACGGCACTTGGGTAAGTGATTTACTCCCTTATACCGCAAAAATGGTCGATGAACTCTGTATCGTAAAATCGATGTTCACCGAAGCCATTAATCATGACCCTGCGGTAACTTTTTTTCAAACTGGATCGCAACAGCCTGGTAGACCAAGTATGGGTTCTTGGTTAAGCTATGGTTTAGGCAGTGAGAATAAAAATTTACCTGCATTTACAGTTTTATTATCCCGAGGTTCTGGTAGACCCAATGGACAGCCATTATATACAAGACTATGGGGCAACGGCTTTTTACATTCACTTCACCAAGGGGTTCAATTTAGAGCAGCGAAAGACCCAGTGCTCTATTTAAATGACCCAAAAGGAATCACCAAAGAAAGTAAACGTGATATTTTAGATAAAATAGCTGAACTCAATGACAAGCAATATGACGAATTTGGTGACCCTGAGATTCAAAGTAGAATAGCACAATATGAAATGGCCTATAAAATGCAAACATCTGTTCCCGATGTCATGAATACCGATGACGAACCAGATTATATTTATCAGATGTATGGTGCAGATGCCAAAATTCCAGGCACTTATGCTGCCAATTGCCTATTAGCAAGAAAACTAGCAGAAAAAGATGTTCGCTTTATCCAATTGTACCATATGGGTTGGGATCAACATGATAATCTGCCAAATGCTATTGAAAAACAAGCTAAAGATGTAGATCAGGCTTCTGCAGCACTCGTTGCCGATTTAAAGCAACGTGGTCTATTAGAAGACACCCTTGTTATTTGGGGTGGAGAATTTGGAAGAACAAACTATTCGCAAGGCTTACTTACAGACACTAATTATGGTCGTGATCACCATCCTCGATGTTTCACCATGTGGATGGCAGGCGGAGGTATAAAACCGGGAACAGTTTATGGAGAAACTGATGAGTTTGGTTATAACATTATTAAAGACCCAGTTCATGTTCATGATTTTCAAGCAACTATGCTTCATTTATTAGGTATCGATCATGAAAAACTTACTTATAAATATCAAGGTAGACGCTTTAGACTGACCGATGTCGAAGGACATATCATGAACGATTTACTGGCCTAATGAAAAGAAGAAACTTTATTAGAAATAGTAGCTTGGCAACTACTGGTTTAGCTTCAGGACTGTTAAACGCAAATCATTTGTTTTCATATAAAGATGCTATAATAGGTCATAATTCTCACCAATATAAAATAGACTTGCAATGGGGAGCACTAAACTCTAACTTTTATCCTGTGAACGATTGTCATGAAATGGTTCAAGACTCTAAAGGTAGAATCATTTTATTGACAAATCATACCAAAAACAACATTATTATTTATGACCGTTTTGGAAAGCTACTGGAAGTATGGGGAACAGATTACCCAGGAGCACACGGGTTAACTTTAAATGTCGAAAATGGTGAAGACGTACTATATATTTCAGATAACAACCGGCATGAAGTTATTAAAACTACTATAGATGGAAAAGTCATTCAAGTGTTTCCTTATCCTAAAGAGTCGGGCAAATATCCTAAAAAAGAAAACTATATACCGACTGAAACTGCAATAGCCAATAACGGTGATGTTTATGTTGCCGATGGCTATGGAGAACAGTTTATTATACACTATAGTAGTAAAGGTGAGCTCTTAAATATTTTTGGAGGTCGAGGTGAAGAAGAACATCAATTCAATAACGCCCATGGTATTTGTATTGATGACCGCGATGCATCGAACCCAACATTGCTCATAACTGCACGTCAACAGAATAAGCTAAAACGTTTTGGCTTAAATGGTGACTATTTAAATAGTATTGATTTGCCCGGTGCATTTATTTGCAGACCCGTAATTCATAATAAGCATATTTATTTAGCAACTATTTGGTCAGGAAATGGTGCTGAAGGAACTGGATTCATCAGCATTTTGAACGAAAACAACCAATTAATTTCTGCCCCAGGCGGCTGTGAACCAAAATATATAGATGGGAAATTAAATTCAATGTATCAAACCTTAAAAGTATTTCAACATCCACATGATGTATGCGTTGATGATGATGAAAATTTATATGTGGCGCAGTGGAATTCTGGTAAAACTTACCCCATAAAATTATATCGTGTCTAATGAAATTCAAGATTAGTTTTTTCATATTGATAGGTTTTGGGGTTTTATCCTGCCAACAAGGAGGCAAACCAAGCTTTAGCTCATCAGAAATTTTTGAGTTATCGCCACCTCAACTTACAATAGATTCACTTCTTTTTACGACCTCCGCTAAGCTCGAAGCAAACTTTGAAGTTAAGAATGCTAAAATTCATTATACTAGAGATGGTAGTAGCGTTAACGAAAGTTCAGCGGTGTACAAGAACCCAATTACCATACAAAAATCCGGCACATATAGTTTTATTAATTTTCATCCTGATTTTAAGTCAAGTGATGAAATTAGCATTGACCTTATAAAGATTACTAACGATATTTCTAGAGCTAAAATCACAATTTCTCCAAATCCACATTCGAATTACGGAGGGATAGGAGTTCGTGGATTGGTGGATCTAAAAAAAGGAAGTACACAATTTAGAAATGGAAATGAATGGCTTGGATTTCAGTCACCCGTTATCACCATTAATTTAGATTTTGAAGAACAGCTCGAAATTTCAAAAATTATACTAAGTACGCTTAAAGACCATAATTCATGGATATTCTTTCCAGAATCTATCGTGGTTTCAAACCAAACAAGACGAATAGGTTCTTTAAATTCAGCGCTACCCAAAGCATCTCAAGAAACCAAGCTGTCATTTATTGAAATTCCAATTAAAAAAGATTCTTATTCTAATTTAGAAATTCAAATACACCTTTTAGACAAAATTCCGAACTGGCATCAAGGCAAGGGCACATTGCCCTACTTTTTTATTGATGAAATAATAGTTGAATAAACAATGACATACCTAACTATAAATATTGGCAATTTTCATCCTATTTTGGTACATCTACCGATTGGGATTTTGATTTTTGCCTTTTTATTAGAAGTCTACCAACGTTTTAAGTCAAAAGAAAACATAACGGGTATCATAAAATTTGCCATTGCCATTGGTGTCTTAAGCGCAATTGCATCCATTATTACCGGTCTTTTTTTAGAAGATAGTGGCTCTTACGATGAAGATGCCATTTTCAGACATAAGTGGATGGGTATTGGCATGACGGCAATAGCCATCTTATTATATTTTGCTAAAGACAGTGGAAATAAAGTTGTATCTAAACTATATCTCCCCATGTTTGTAGCGGTTATGATACTGCTAACGATTACAGGTCATTGGGGCGGAAACATGACGCACGGCGAAGGTTTTTTAACCAAAGATATTACCTCAAATAAAATCATAATCGAAGATGTAAACGAAGCCTTAGTTTATAACGATATTATTCAGCCTATTTTAAATAACAAGTGTGTTAGTTGTCACAATTCTAAAAAAACCGAGGGAAAGCTGTTGTTAACCTCACAACAAGAGCTACTTCTAGGTGGAGATTCCGGAAGCCTTTTAGAGGCAAAAACATCAGAACAAGCCTTACTTTTGCATCGAATTCAATTACCGGAAGAAGATGAAGAACATATGCCCCCAAAGGGTAAAATACAATTAACAGCCAGTGAAATTGCACTGTTACATTGGTGGATTGAGAATGACAATTGTTTTGATTGTATTACATCAGATTTGGAACGTAATAAAAAAATTCAAGCCTATCTAAATGAATTAGAAGAAGATACTTCTACAAGGGCAATGATCGCCAAAGATTTGGATATTGTTGACCATAATTGGCTTACATCTAAAAAATTATCTGGCATCTCTATTTATCCCTTAAAAGAGGGAAGTCCTTTATTGCTCCTTAATTTATCCAATCGTAAAAATCTTTCCAAAAATGATTTCCTAGGACTCAAAAAATATGCGGAGCACATTGTAGAACTAAACTTGGGATATTCCAATTTTCAAGATTCATTGGCTTCTTCCATTTCAATCTTTAAAAATCTAACTAAACTGCAATTGCATGGCACAGCGGTTGACGATGAGACTATAAAAGCACTTGATAGATTTGATAAACTAGAATCTTTAAACCTATATGGAACAGAAATCACCGATACTGCAATAGAAACACTAAAAAACTTGACCAGTTTAAAAGACCTGTACCTATGGCGAACGAACCTTACGAATGAGGCAATAGCGCAATTAACATCAGAAAACAAAAATTTAATTGCTCATCAAATCAACAAAGATATCTTTTCAGCATCCGCTATTACTCCTCCCCTATTTATTGTAGCTTCAAATTTTATAAAAGACTCACTACCTGTGGAGTTAGCGACTTCATTTGAAAATGCAAGTATTTTTTATACAACTGATAATTCTGAACCGGATACCTCTTCTACAAAATACTCAGAACCATTTCTTCTAAAAGAAACAACGACTGTAAAGGCGATAAGCCATAAAAAAGGTTGGGGCAAAAGTGAGGTTGTTACTACAAATTTTAAAAGAAGTACCATAGGCTACACCAATGTTGCCTTAAATAAGGAGCCAAGTGAGAAATACCAAGGAAAAGGGGCAGAAACACTTATTGATTTAGAAAGAGGAAGCGAGCGATTTGTAGATGGAAAATGGCTTGGCTATGAGGGCACACATTTTAATGCCACTTTTCAGCTAGAGGAGAAAAAAGAAATCTCATCAATTTCTGTTAGCGCTTTATCAAATCCTACCAACTGGATTTTTCACCCAAAAGGATTCAAAATATGGGTCTCAATCAATGGAAAAGATTTTAAACCTTGGCATACTGTTAAGCTTCCTGAACAAGAACCCTCATCAAATAGTAGCATTGATTTCTTTGATATTGAACTCCCCAAAGTGGAAACAAAATATGTACGTATTCAAGTTGAAAGTATTTTAAAGAATCCTTCTTGGCATCAATCTCCTGGAGGAAAAAGCTGGTTATTTGTTGATGAAATACTAATCAATTGATCGGCTGTAATTCTTGAAAGATTTAAAATCCATAAATTGTAGCTGAAAGAAACCTTTTATCATGAAACTTATTCTCAGAATTTTACTTAGCGCTGTGGCCGTTGTTATACTTTCAAAAGTACTGCCCAACGTAAGCGTAGATAGTTATGTTACCGCAATTATAGTTGCTGTAGTATTAAGCCTTTTGAACTTCATTGTCAAACCCATATTGGTGATTTTGACCTTACCTGTTACCATTATTACCCTTGGTTTGTTTTTGCTGGTGATTAATGCGATTATCATTTTATTGGCCAGTAATTTCATTGACGGTTTCACTGTTAATGGTGTTTTATGGGCAATAGTTTTTAGCCTCTTACTTTCTTTACTTCAATCTATTTTATATTCTATTTTAAAAGAGGATAAGAAATAGTAAGTTATAGTTTGGTTTTCAATAGCTTAAAAAGTTGGCAAGCAATACAAAATATAGTATTTTTGCCACCCATTTTAGAAAAGCTAATAGTTAACTTCAGATGAATATTACAAAAGAACAGATAGACGATTTAAATGCAGTAGTAAAAGTAGCTATCACCAAAGATGATTATCAAGAAAAGGTAGATACTATTTTAAAAGACTATAGAAAACAAGCGAATATTCCAGGTTTTAGAAAAGGTCAGGTTCCCATGGGGCTTATCAAAAAACAATACGGAAAAGCTGTTTTAGTTGATGAAGTGAACAAATTGTTACAAGACAATTTGAATAAATACCTAACTGAAGAAAAACTTGATGTTTTGGGTAACCCATTGCCGAAACAACAAGATGGTTTTGATTGGGATAATGACGAATTCGCCTTTGAATTCGAATTAGGTCTTGCTCCAGATTTTAAGGTTAATGTGAAGACCAAAAAAGCAATAACCCAATACAAAATTGTTGCTGATAAGAAAATGGTCGATGAGCAAGTAGAACGTATTCAAAAACAGTACGGAAAATTGATTTCTAAAGCTGAAGTTGGCAAAACTGATGAAGTATCAGGGGTTTTCAAGAATGAATCTGAAGAAATAGATAACAAAACTACGGTTGAGCTAGATAAAATTAAAAGCAAAAAAGCTATCGATGCTTTGGTTGGTAAAAAAGTTGGTGATGTCGTTACCATAAAAACCAAAGGTTTATTTAAAGAAGATTACCTATTACCATCTGCCCTTGGTATTGCAAAAGAAAAGGCTGAAAAGTTAAATACCGAAGTATCATTTGCGATTGAAGAAATTAACGAAAGAGAATCTGCAGAATTAAATCAAGAGCTTTTTGACAAGCTCTTTGGAGAAGGTAATATCAAATCGGAGAAAGAGCTTAAGGCACGTATCAAAGAGGATTCTGAAAAGCAATTCGAGCAACAGGCCGATCAAAAGTTGTTGAATGATATTACGGAAAAGCTGATCGATGAAACAAAATTTAACCTTCCGACCGAATTCCTTAAAAAGTGGATCCAGGTAAGTGGCGAAAATCCGTTATCAGAAGATGAAGCTAGTGAAGAATATGAAAAATCAGAAAAAGGACTTCGTTATCAACTCATTGAAGGCAGAATCATCAATGAAAACAATCTTCAAGTTCAATTCGATGAATTAAAAGAATTTGCTAAAGGTTTTATAAAATCTCAAATGGCACAATACGGGCATTTAAATCCGACCGAAGAAGAGCTTGAAAATGTTGCTACAAGAGTTATGGGCAATCAAGAAGAAGTTAAAAGAATGTCAGAGCAACTTATGAGTCAAAAGCTGTTGGATCTTTATAAAGAAAAGGCTAATCTTAAAGTTAAAGAAGTTACTTATGATAACTTTATAAAAGAGGCCTACAAATAGCATTCTAAATAATATGTATCTTTGCGGTTCTGAAAACTTGAGTTTTCAGAACCGTTTTTTATTAAAATAAGCTTTAAAAATTCTATGGATTACGGAAAAGAATTTAAAAAATACGCCACTCAACATCAAGGGATAAACAGCATGTACTATGACCAAATCGTCAGTAGTATGTACCCGGTAAACTTGACACCGAACATTATCGAAGAGCGTCAGATGAATATCGCTGTTTTTGATGTTTTCTCTCGATTAATGATGGATCGTATTATTTTTCTTGGCACGGGTATCAATGATCAAGTCGCAAATATAGTTCAGGCCCAATTGCTATTTTTAGAAAGTACCGATGCCAATAAAGACATATCTATTTACATCAATTCACCTGGTGGTAGTGTATATGCAGGTTTAGGCATTTATGATACGATGCAGTTTATCAAACCTGACGTCGCAACAATTTGTACCGGAATGGCAGCATCTATGGGAGCTGTGCTCCTCTGTGCAGGCGAGAAAGGAAAACGTAGCGGACTGACCCATTCTAGGGTGATGATTCATCAACCCATGGGAGGCGCTCAGGGCCAAGCAAGTGACATTGAAATTACTGCTAAAGAAATACTTAAACTAAAGGAAGAATTATACGCAATCATTGCAAATCATTCGGGTCAAACTTATGACAAGGTTTATGAGGATAGTGACCGTGATTATTGGATGAAAGCAGATGATGCCAAGAAATACGGTATGATCGATGAAATCTTAGTAAGAGATAAATAATAATTTCGACCAACTACACGTCGAAAAGTAAACCATTCTTGGGCTTTTTGCGTTAGTGTACTGTAAACTTTAATGCTTTTTATGGCAAAGGAAAATCTAGAATGCTCATTTTGCGGAAGAAAAAAACCAGAAACCAATCTTTTGATTGCGGGTCTGGATGCTCATATTTGCGATAGATGTATTGAGCAAGCCTATAGCATTGTTTCAGAAGAGTCAAAGCAATCAAAGAATAATGATCTTTCATCAGAATTGGTCTTAAAAAAGCCAATGGAGATAAAAGAATTTCTAGACACTTTTGTAATTGGCCAAGAACGTACCAAAAAAGTAATGTCGGTCGCTGTTTATAATCACTACAAAAGATTATTGCAGCCCAAGAGTAAAGAAGATGATATTGAAATCCAAAAAAGCAATATCATTATGGTCGGGCAAACTGGTACGGGTAAGACCTTAATTGCTAAAACAATAGCTCGAATGCTCAATGTGCCTTTAGCCATAGTTGATGCAACTGTACTTACCGAAGCTGGTTATGTAGGGGAAGATGTAGAGAGTATTCTAACCCGTTTGTTACAAGCTGCCGACTACAATCTAGAAAAAGCGGAGCGTGGCATTGTTTTTATTGATGAAATTGATAAAATTGCCCGTAAGAGTGATAACCCCTCCATTACGCGTGATGTTTCGGGTGAAGGAGTACAACAAGGGCTTTTAAAGCTTTTAGAAGGTACTGTAGTCAATGTGCCACCAAAAGGAGGAAGAAAGCATCCAGACCAGAAATTTATTGAGGTTAACACCGAGAACATTTTGTTCGTCGCCGGTGGTGCTTTCGATGGTATCGAAAGAATGATTACGAAACGCTTGAATATGCAAGCTGTTGGTTATAGTGCATCAAAAGCAGAAGACAACTTAGACCAAGAGAATATTTTACAATACATCATTCCGAAAGATTTAAAAGATTTTGGATTAATACCAGAGATTATTGGTCGTTTGCCTGTGCTCACTCATATGAATCCCTTAGATGCAAAGACTTTACGTGCTATTTTAACAGAACCTAAAAACGCTATCATCAAACAATATGAAAAATTGTTTACCATGGATGGTATCGAGTTTAGTATCACCGAACAAGCTCTTAACTATTTGGTAGAAAAAGCAATAGAATACAAATTAGGCGCGAGAGGACTCCGTTCGTTGTGCGAAGCGGTGTTTACAGATGCTATGTTTAGTTTACCTAGCAGCGAAGAAAAAGAATTTAAGGTAACCAAAGCGTATGCGGAAGAAAAGCTGTCTTATGAAACCATTAAGAAACTCAAGGCCGTATCTTAATTTGAAGATGATTTAAAATAAAAAAGGAGCCCTCAAATTGAGGGCTCCTTTTTTTATACTTTATATCGATTTTACACTGCCTTTTTGGTTACTTTATGTAAAAGTTCCATACAGACATCACCAATAATCTTTTCATCAGAATACAGCTCATGCCCAAAACTTGGAATAATATTTAAAGAAACCCCAACTTCTTTCGCCCATTTCATTTCAGGTTTAAATTTATCGCATTCGCCAAAAATCAGGTTCATATCTACTTCTGGAGAAGCATCTTCCATTCTAATACGTGTGGCCGAAATTACCGTAAGCGATTTCATCGGAAGCCCTTTTAATGCAGCTTTCCAAGCTATGGTTCCCCCAGTACTAAAGGCCAAAACATGGCTAGCCTCTTTCTCTTTTTTAAGTAGGTGGGCCACTGCCGTATCTATACCTCCGTTTGTAAACGCTTTATGCAAATTTTCCTCTGTATTGATAAGCTCGTCTATGTTAGCAAGTTGCTGACAATCGTAAAAAGTAATATCATAATACTGCTGAAGGTATCCGAAATAAGAGGTTATCCAAAGCCCCTTTTTTACGCCCCACATATCGGAAAGAATTAGTAATTTTTCTGCCATAATTTTTAACTTTTGTTTATTTAAGTTTTAAGATTGGGGAATTTTCTTAAGACAAACTTCAACCTTAAACGTCGCAAATCCTTATTTATTTGTTCAAGCAAGAAATTTGTTCGATGAATGGTTTAAATCTACGAAAACGTTTTCGTATACTATTTGAAAAATGTGTGTTTGGTATCTTCATAGCTGTGTTTTGTTCCTTTTTTCATTAATAAAGCAAATCGCAAGACAACTAAAAACTATTTCCTTATTGCTTATTAAAATCGTTTTCCAACAGTTATACCTACCCTGGAGTAGCCATCACTTCCTACATTTCCGGTTACAAAATTTCTTCCCACCCCGGCAAATATTTCTCCAATCCACCCCCTTCTAGTTAAAAATTTCCCACCAATGGCCAATCCGCCACCAACCGTAAATTCTGTGTTTTTAACTGAGCTTGAATTTGTAAAACTAAAATCTATCGTATTGACTTCCTCTGAAATAAGAGCAAGGTTACCCTCTATGAAAAAACCAGCAGCATACTTCTCCCCAAAATAAAGCCTAAAATATGGTATAGCTGAAAACCGATAGTTAATAAAATCGCTTAAAGGAAAACCAAGACTAATACCTATTGCTGATTCCTTATCCAGTAAACCCTCATAAGACACTTCTATATATTCTAATAATAGATACCCTGCATTAAGTTTTAACTCATTACGTGTAATTTCAGAAAAATCTCTATTCTGCGATTGCGCATCAAACAACAAGAAAAGTAAACTTGCTACTAAAATAAATCTTTTCATGACCTCTAGCTTTAGAATTATACCCAAAACTAGATTTCATATCAAATTGAATATCCAGAATAATCCAACTTATATAAAATTGGACAACTTAGGTGTTGTGAAATTTCTTGTATTCGGAAGGTGTTTTACCCGTAATCTTTTTAAAGGCAGTATAGAAGGTAGATTTAGAATTAAAACCGCACTCCAAACCAATAGCTACAATTGTGTAATTAGCGAAATCGGCATCTGTCAAAAATTGCTTTGCCTTCTCAACCCTATGGGTATTAACAAAGTCCGAGAAATTTTCATCTCTGGTATTAACTACCTTGGATAAAGTGCTAACGCTCACAGATAATTCTTCAGCTAAGTTATCTAAGCTTAAATGTGGATTTAGATAAGAATTATTCTCTTTTACATAGAGTTCAAAAGCTTCATAAGTAAGCTTTGTTTTTGAAAATGAGTTAATTGAAAGCTCGTCGCTTTGTAATTTATCCTTTTGTATCAAATGCCTCAATTTAATTCTATCCTTTAAAAGCCGATACCTAAAAAAAGCCTGATAAGCGACCCAATAAATAAGAATACTAGAAAACAATCTTAATGGATAATACGAATATGGCGTGGTTACGGTAGAGGAAAATGTATTTAACACTATGGCCAAAATCCAAAAAACAAACACAAAACCCCCTAGTCTTAAAAAAAGTTTAATCCATTTTAAGTTATCATAAACCAGTATTTTTGGATATAAAGATTTTTGTATCCTTAAAATATTAATAGATGCCACATATAAAAGCAGCGAATACAATAAGGCAAAAACGTCTTCCACCAAGTGGTAACTCTCAAGTACCGAGATTGAAACTGTTTCATCATTTACTGCGCCAATAATTAAAAACCTAGCTAAAATCGCAGAAACAAATAGAAAAATTGATATTACTATTAATGAATTACGTTTCTTCTCTATTTCTAAATAATGAATAAGAAAGGAGTAAAACATCGGAACTATTAAAATGTACCATGGGAAAGTAATGAAGTTTGAAACAACTTCACCGGCCGTTGCCTGCTTATCAATTAGCCATGACTGTAAATTATTTAGCGAAAGAAATAGAACGAATAAATTAAGGAAGAGTACCGGCTTTTCTATTTTCTTTCTTAAGGTAAAGGTTACAAAAATGAATATAATTCCCTGGACTGCACCTATAATTAAAAAGAGGTTAAAAAAATCGGAAATGCCCATATTTCACAATTTAACCTGCAAAATATTCATTTCAAGTAATTCCTCCACATAACCACGTTCATTAGAAAGTCGTGGAATCTTATGTTGCCCTCCTAATTTATCCTTAGATTTTAACCAATCATAAAATAAATTTTCACGGG
>CALBVX010000051.1 GCA_937969515.1 uncultured Croceitalea sp.
CTTACATCTAAAGCCCCACGAAAAATAAAGGGAAAGCCCAAAACATTATTTACCTGATTCGGATGGTCTGAACGCCCCGTCGCCATTAAAATATCATCTCGGGTACTACATGCCAAATCATATTCAATTTCTGGATCAGGATTTGCCATTGCGAAAACAATAGGGTTCTTGGCCATAGATTTTAACATCTCTGGAGAAACAATATTCGCCATAGACAGACCAATAAAAACATCGGCATCTACCATGGCTTCTTCCAAGGTAGAAATATTTCTATCGGAGGCAAACTCTTCCTTTTGAGAAGAAAGGTTACCTCTATCTTTTCTAATAACACCTTTACTGTCGAGCATTACAATATTCTCGGCCCGAGCACCAAAAGCCTTGTAGAGTCTTGTACAAGAAATTGCCGCGGCCCCCGCACCACTGACTACAATTCGCACATCTTCCATTTTCTTTTCGGTAAGCTCAAGGGCGTTCAATAATGCAGCAGCAGATATGATCGCCGTACCGTGTTGATCATCATGCATTACGGGAATGTCGAGCTCTTCTTTTAATCTTCGTTCAATTTCAAACGCTTCCGGAGCCTTTATATCCTCTAGATTTATACCTCCAAAAGTCGGGGCTATAATCTTTACCGTTTCAACAAATTTATCTACATCTTCAGTATCGAGTTCTATATCAATTCCATCGATATCAGCAAAGATTTTAAAGAGCAAACTTTTACCTTCCATTACGGGTTTTGAGGCCTCAGGGCCAATATTCCCTAAACCTAGAACAGCAGTACCGTTAGATATGACCGCCACCACATTACCCTTGGCAGTGTATTTATAAACATCTTCCTTGTTCTTACTAATTTCCAAACATGGTTCTGCCACCCCTGGTGAATAGGCAAGTGCTAAATCTCGTTGTGTTGCGTATGGTTTCGTTGGAACAACTTTAATCTTACCAGGCTGTGGTTTTGCATGATAAACTAAAGCTTCTCGGCGTTGTTTCTCTTTACTCATTTCATATACTGATAAGAAACAAAGGTAATTGTATTCGATTAAGTTTTGCTAAAAAGAGTGTCAGGATCTTCTAATTTATCTAAACTAATGATCAAGTTTTTGGGCAATAAACTTAATCCGTATTGATAGGAAGCATTCATCCAACCGAAACCTGAAGTAGTTATGTAGGCAAACTCGGTGCCTACGTTGCCATATTCTGCATACACTTTATGCGTACAGGCAACTACATCATATTTTTCAGGAATAGTACCATTATAGTCCACTGCATTTCTGGTTATCATCCACAACCATCTATATATAAATTCATGCGCTACCTTTTCAAAACCGTAATTTAAAAGCCCTTTCCATATTAACATCTGATGCGGCGCCCAACCATTTGGATAATCCCATTGCTTCTGCTCTTTTCCCATAGCCAGTTTTTCAACCGCTGCCTTGGTGGTCGCAAGAATTCCGCCCTTAGCCTTAAAGGCTTTACATAATTTCTTTACTAACAAATCAGCCTGTTCTTTACTACAAGACTGTACCCAAAGCGGATAAAAATTTGTGGCAGATTCAAAATTGGTTCGTTCTCCGAACACTATATTGTAGTCAAAGAAGGTTTTCTTATCAGGGTCCCACAAGAATGAATCCATTAATTTTTTACGCTCTTCAGCTCTTTTAGACCAAAACCCAGCTGTAGTTTTCGCCCCTTTACCATCCGCCAACTCTCCATTAAAATAAGCTGAAATTAAATGGGCAAAATCTGTTTCATATTTATACAAAAGTGAGTTTAGGTCTACGGTATTTAAATCTGCACAACAATCATCTAAACGCCATGAGGTATCATGACCACTTTCACGCAAGCTTCTGTCGTGTATAAAATAGGTATCCAAATCTTTATCCGTTAACTTACCAGAAGCATATTTTTCTTCAAATTCCATTACAGAAAGCTTGTATTTCTCAGCATACTCAGCTAGTACCTTATCAAAATGCCCAGGTTCGGTTTCTGGCGGAATACCGATACCTTCAGCCAGATATCTGTTTAGCCCGTTAGATGTAAGCCGTTTTTCGGGAAGCATCCAAACCGAATTGTATTCTAAAATTGCAATTTTCAAAACCGAAGAAAGCCAATCTAATCCGATAGAAGTATCCGCTTCATAGACCTCTCTAATAAAAGAACTTAAAAAAGGAGGTTGCGTTCGGGTTAGATAATAAGATCGGTTTGCGTTTAAAATTTTACCATAATACTTAATTTGATAACAGAAATTATCAACCATGGCTTTAGCCAAATCCAACCTACCATCTAAAAGAAGGCCAACACCCTCAAAGTAACTATCCCATCCGTACATTTCATTAAATCTTCCACCAGGGACAACAAAGGGAACGCCTTTATCATTTTCTAACATTAGTGCAAGAATACCCGGTTTTGTATTTATTGATTTTACATATTCTGGTGTAATATTCTTAGGCAGAATTTCAACCTTCACATTTCCTTCTTGCTTTTGAATGTTTTTGAAATAAGCTTTTCCGATTTCATCATCATGAGGAACATATAATCGTTGTATGCCACCAGAGGTCTTATCGTCAGAAAGAATTGCATTAAGGCCTTTTTCATCGATAGTACGCGTTAAATCATCCCAGAAATAATCTTTGATCATTCTAGAAATTCTAGAAGAAGGAGCTTCTTCAATTTTGTACAATGGGATTATTGCCTCGGACTTACCCAACTTTTTTTCCAAAGCTAGTTCCTGTAAAAGGTTTGATAAGAAATAGGTTCCTTTTACTTCATAATCCTTTCCATCTTCAGAGCTTATGGTGAAGTTTTTTGGCCCTTTATCTTCCTTGGTGATTTTTTTATCCTTATCGGTATCCTCTTGAAGTAATAATTTGTTTAGGGTTTCTTCTATTGGCAACTTAAATATCATGAATCTACTGCCGTTTGTTTCTTAGAAATTCTATCAATCAATAAAACAAATACTATCAATAAGAACATGGGAATCAATAAAAAATAAAAGGCGTTCGCCCCGCCAATGCTTTCGAACAATTCACCAACAATTCTTGAACCTAAGGTGCCCCCTAGAGCGGAAAAAATAATTATTAATCCCGACATTGGAGAGTGAAGACTTTTCTTCAGCGAACTTAACACTGTAGAATTCAACAAAGGATATATCGGTGCGATAAAAAGGCCTATTAGCGGCAAAACGAATCCTAAAATGGGTACATCTCCTAAACTTTTAATCTCAACCAAAGTATCACTATCTACTTTTAATTGTGGTAAAACTGCTAAGAGAATACCACCAGAAATAACAACGCAAACAATTACCAAAAACACCCAAGACATTCTTTTGGTCAAGTAGCCGGCTATAAACCTTCCAACGGCGAGTGACAAGGCAAATATTACGGCCATTTGCGTTGCTAATACCTCATCGAACCTAAAAATCTTTTCATTGAATCTAGGCAACCAGGTCATAATACCTTGTTCGATCATCACAAAAAAGAAAGCTGAGGCTAAAAAGACCAACACTAAGGGTACAATGATAAGTTTTAATGATTGTGCCAAGTCTTCTTTTAGATTAGAACCAATAGCATCAACAGTGTATTCAACTTTTGAAAACAAAAGAAAAACAAAAGCCAAGGCAATTATAACCAGTAGCACATAGTAAACGTTAAGCCAGGCATTTTCATCAGTTTCGGAATAAAAAGCAGGAAACAAAAAATAGGCAAAAGCAATACCTACCATAAAAAACCCCTCAATAGAACTCATTAGAGAAGAGTGTTCCTTTTTAGAATTGGTTATAACTCCAATTAAGGAGTATACCGATAATTTAATTAATGCAAAACTCACACCAATCGACATAAAAAGGATTTTGGTAGAAAAAAAAGTGTTGCCAAAAATCATAGATAAGCAACCCAAGAAGACAATTACCAGCCCCGTGAGCATAGCTTTTTTATAACCGAAACGTGGTAAAAAAGAAGCTACGATAAATGAAATTATGGCAATAGGCAAATCTTTAAACGCCTCTAAAACTGATGCCTGAGATTCACTTACCCCATAAACATTTATTGATTTTGCAATAACGATACCTACGCTATTCAGCAAAATGGCAAAAACAAAATAGTTCAGAAACAGTGAAATTTTTATACCCGTATTTTTCATGAAATTACTCTTTAGATACGTTTAGTCTCATAGCTAGAATTGCTGATATTAAGAAAAATGCTCCTGCAAAAAGTATCGCATTAATTGCGCTACCGCCCAATAAGTATTTATAAATAGGTCCGAAAGTTAAGGTCTCAATCCCCATTGGAATTACAATCATCATATTTAAAATTCCCATATAAACCCCTCTTCGTTCTTGTGGAACTACTTTGGACACCATAGTATATGGAATACCCATCATTGCAGCCCAGCCAATACCAAAAAGTATCATTGGAGCAAGAACTAATAGAGAATCGTCTATAAAAGGTATGGCAAACAGAGCTAAAGCAGTGCCCACTAAACTGAGAGCATACACCTTTTTTCCGCCATATTTCAAGGTTAATGGCACCAAAGCTAAAGCCACCACCATGGTCACAATATTGTATGTTGTGCTCATTTTAGCAGATTGCGCTGCTGCTTCAGAAGTTGAAAAATCCATCGTAAGCTTAAAAAGAGGCGTTATGTATTGCCAGTAAATAAATAGGGCATACCATTGAAACAAATACACAGCTCCAATTTTCCACATGAAGCGGGGCATATCTTTAATCGCCTGTGCTATTTCTGCAAAGGGTTTGGCTATTCGTTTACCCAGTGGCTGGCTTTTATCATGATTAATTTCCGCCAGTTCTTCATCTGATGGCGGAATCTCTGGTGTTTTGAATACTGACCATAGAATTGTCGTTATAGAAAGAATACCCCCAATGTAAAATGAGTAATATAGCCACTGAGGAATAGAACCTGCAGTTTCTACAGACTCATCGCCAAACAAATATTGAAAAAGAATTATAGATCCATTTGCTAATAATATTCCGGCTCCAACAAAAAGACTTTGCATTTGATACCCCAAACTCAATTGTTTTTCAGGGAGTTTGTCTCCAACAAAAGCTCTATAGGGCTCCATGGCCATGTTATTTCCGACATCTAGAATCCAAAGTAGACCCACCGCAAACCATAATACCGGGCTGGTCGGAAAAGCAAACAAACACAAACTTCCTATAATAGCGCCAATTAAAAAATAAGGTTTGCGTCTACCCCATTTTGGCGACCATGTTTTATCGGACATTGCCCCTATGATGGGCTGAATCACCAAACCTGTTACTGGTCCGGCGATATTGAGAATTGGCAGCATTTCTTCTGGGGCCCCTAAGTATAAGAATATTGGATTAATTGCTGTCTGCTGCAGCCCAAAACTGTACTGGATTCCTAAAAATCCGACATTCATATTAAATATCTGCCAGAAACTTAATTTAGGTTTATTGATTTTCATAGTTGGTTTGGATATTAAATTGAGCGACAATACATTGCTTGCCTTAATTAATATATCCTTTCAATATACTATAATCTTTGATGTTTTGATAGTTTTTTAAT
>CALBVX010000052.1 GCA_937969515.1 uncultured Croceitalea sp.
TGAATTTGAAATTTCCAAAGAATCCGGATTTGAGGTTTACGTTGTAAACAATCATTTTAAGGGCGGGTATTATGTAATCGAAGGGGTAGCCGAAAATAGTCAAACCGTATTTTTTACCAACCCCAACGCACTTAAAATACACGCTAGAGTATATCTTAATGTTTCACTCCAATTGGTGAACCGAAGAATAAGCATTAAAAAGTAGCGTTTTTCATCGAAAACACGTTCGAATACATACTTCTGGCTTCCCCTTTTTCGTTCCTTTTTTAGAACCCAAAAACTATGGAAATGAAAAAGCCTATTTATCTTTTGTTACTCTGTTTGTCTATAAGTTTGTTTTCTTGTTCTGATGACAACGCTCTTTTGGAAGAAGTTCTAACAGATACCGAAGCTGATGAAGTTGATGACACTCCTGATGATACCTCAGGAAATGATAATAATACAGACCTTATTACTCTAGAAGCCGACCCCGATATTATTGTCAATGATGGTGAAGGTAACCAAACCTGGAATGAGGATGTTACAATTAGCGCTTTAAAAATAGATCGCTCACCTGGTAAAGTCGTCTATGAAAGTCGTTTTACCGATGATGGTTTTGGAGTTAAAGGAGGAAGATGGCAGCAGATAGATTATTACTATGAATATCAAGGTGAAATCGTCAAAGCAAGTGAGCAATTGATACTTGAATTTAATTCTCCAGTAAATAACGTAATACTACAGGTAGGTCAAATGGACCCGGATGAGGGAAGACAGGCAAAAGAAGGTACGACCTGCGCCGATAACGATACCAATAGAGCCGATGAATCTGGTAAATGGACTGCCTTTAACGCTATGGGACAAGAGATTGGAAACGGAATTCTATTGGATGAATACTCGATTGAAGGTAAGCTGCCAGACTCTATGGGCTCTTACCGCTTTGAGCTTAACACCAACAATATTTCTAAAATTGTTATTGAAGCTACCCAGTGGGGAGGAGAAGAAAGAGGCTGCCCAACCTATAGGGCAAGTTATGCAGGGCAAGCGTTAAACGATAGTGGTAATACCGAAAACAATTCAGAATTCAATCTAATGGCCCTAAGCTATAAAAAACAATAACTTATGTGGGTTCTATATAAAATCTTAACACTTGTGCGTGAAATATCAACTAATATGAACCCCGTCACTTCGAGCGGAGTCGAGAAGCTGTTAAGGGCATACGTTCTAAGGAGGTCTCTACTTTAGTTTATCTTGAGCACAGTCGAAAGGCTCGACCTGACAGTACATTATAAACAACTGAAAACCGGATTAATACTGATTAATTTAGGCCGAACTAACGTTAACTTACTTATCTATCTTTGTGTAAAGTAACGTTTTGCAAAAAGAAATTATTTTAAAGGAGTTGAAATTCAAGGCTATTCGAAGCAGTGGTGCTGGTGGTCAGCATGTAAACAAAGTTTCTTCAAAAGTCGAACTTAGTTTTGCCATTTTAGATTCAGAAGGCCTATCCAACTCGGAAAAAGAGCGTATACTTTTAAAGCTTAATACCCGGTTGACAAAGGAAAACCTTTTAATTCTGCAATGTGACGAGGCTAGAAGTCAGCATAAAAACAAAGACCTTGTGGTAAAACGGTTTTTGGATGTACTAAAAAAGGCTTTGCACATTCCTAAAAAGAGGAAGCCTACAAAGCCTTCAAAATCTTCTGTTGAAAAACGGTTAAAATCTAAAAAGGCCGCTGCTTCAAAAAAATTAAATCGAAAAAAGCCAAATCTAGATTAGTTGATTTACATTCCCTGACCCATATCAGGTAATTGGTAATGATACGTAGCCCTGGTAATCTGATCGTTCTCTACTTGATATACGCATAGCTCATCCATTTGCTGCCTACCCCTGTCCTTAAAAGTGGCATCCATAGACATCGGAACCACAAAATGATTACCTGCGACCATTGGCTCACCTACAGAACCGCCGTGCATTTCTTCGATACTCTCTTCCCATTGCTGAAACCCTTTTAAAATATTTGCCTTACCCTTGGTTATATTGTTAGGTACCCCGGGCATTTCTTCGCTTACGGCATTATCGGCATACATTCCGTATGCCTCATCATATTTTCCTTCTTTACATAGGTTTACAAACTTGTCCGCTACTTCTTTAGTTGTCATGCTTATTTATTTTTTGGTTAACCTCTTAAAGATAGTGAACAACAGCAAATAAAATTTTAAGAAATAGTTAAAAGAGGCAAGTCATTACTAATTGACTCCCAGTATTTTATGCGCTTTCCCGTTAAATTGAAAAGTAGCTCCAGCGGATTTCCCGATTAACAGTTTCCCAATTGGGGTATTGGCAGAAATGCAGAAATATGTGGCTGTGTCGCTTTCATACTTTCCAGCAGAAATAGCGATATAGTAATTGGCATTGGTAGTTTTAACCAAACTCCCTAAAATAACGGTATTGGATTGCTTTGAGGCATTAACTTTACCTAGTAAGATTGTGGTTTTCTCAGCCTCTAATAATTGTTGCCCCAATTTCTCACGTTCAAGTTGAAGCATGGCTCTGCCCGTCTCATGTTTATCGCCAGCACTGCTTTTGGTTTCAGAGTTTAAAGAATTATTGACCTCATCAATATTGTTTCTAATTCTTTGAAGTCTGGCTAAAATGTATGCTTCACAAAACCTATAGAGCGCTTCTTTCATACAGTTTTTAAAAAGTGAGCGTAAATACAGTTTCCTTATTTAAAACAGAATATAACTTTAAACTTCCGCCGTGCATTTGTATGATCTGTTTTGATAGGCTTAGCCCAATACCTGTACCCTTTTCTTTTGTGGTGAAGAAGGGAATAAAAATATCTTCAAGTATGTCAGAAGGTATTCCAGAGCCATTGTCCCTTACCTCTATATTCTTTTTTGCTTTGGCATCAATAAAAGCACTTACCCTTACTTCCCCGTTCTGTTGGCCTTCTAAAGAGTGTATAGCATTTTTCACCAAATTTATGAGCACCTGCGTTATCTGCTTTTCATCAATAAACAATTCTAAACTTTCATCGGCCAACTCCCAAAATATTTTAGTCCCGCTATCTGCGTCAAGTTCCATTAGCACCTGTACTTTTTCAAAGAGCTGCTTAACACTTACTAATTTTTTATCTGGTTTGGGTACGCTAAGTAAGCTTCTGTACGACTGTACAAACTCCATTAAATCGTTGCCTTGATTTTTGATAACCTCAAGGCCCTTTGCGGTACTGTTCAACTTGTTTTCATCTAACTGTTCAGTAGAAACTAATCCATCACGGGTCTTATAATACTTTAGAATAGATTCTGATATAGAGGTTATCGGAGTTATGGTGTTCATAATTTCGTGTGTAAGCACACGAATCAATTTTATCCAAGAATCCGTTTCTTTTTCATCTAATTCTTTATGGATATCTTGAACAACCACTAGTAATAAAGTCTGGCCGTCAAAAGTAATAGGCGTAGATTTTAAAGCAAGTTGTATTTGTTCGCGCTCGTTCATTAGCTGAAACAGTTTGCGTTCAAAAGGTTGAAAGTTTTTAAAGATATCATACAGCTTTTCATCTATTTGCGCTAACTGCTTAATATGGTTTAAAGGAGTGTAATTGAGTAATTTTTCTAAGGTTGGATTGGCAAAGAGAATATGCCCCTTTTCATTAAAAGTTAAAATGCCGATACTGGCCTGCTTCAAAATTTCTTGATAATACTGTTCCCTTACTTGAAGTTGTAGATGCACCTCTTGAATTAGGCCATTTACCCTATTCAAACTTTGATTTAATTCTTTAAAAGATTTGATGGTTACTTTTTCTGGGAAACGTAAGGTGAAATCTTCATTTCTAATAGCATCAAAAAAATAAGCGATTTTACGGTTGGTACTATTAATGAACTTAATTAAAGAGTAGGTCTGAATAACTAAAAGTATGACCAAAAACCCAAATAAGAAAAAACGATTTTGCACAAAGGCCAAAGCCAATAAAATGGAGGTAACTGTAATAAAACCGACCCTAACGATAAGTTGAAAATAAAAATTTCTACTAGCCATTATTTATTTTCTTAAGCTTGTTATACAAGGTTTGTCGAGAGACCCCCAACTGGTCGGCAGCAGCACTATAATTACCATCATGCGCTTCTAAAGCCCTTAAAATCATTTGCTTTTCCATTTCCTCAAGAGTTTTTGGATCAGCACCAAGAGATGGGGTCGATTTACTGTTTAAAATAAAATCATCTGCCTTTAAAACATTGCCTTCACCTAAGATTACAGCGCGTTCAATGGTATGCAATAGTTCTCGAACATTGCCGGGCCATTGATACTTCATTAACTTTTCTTGAGCTGCGTTGTTTATTCTCAGGCTTGGTTTATCGTACTTGTTACCAAAGCGCTTTAAATAAAAATCGGCAATAATCAATATGTCATCGTCTCGCTCTCTGAGCGCAGGCACCTCAACGGAAATGGTATTAATTCTGTACAAAAGATCTTCCCTGAAAAGTCCATCCGTAACCATTTGTTCAAGATTGCAGTTTGTAGCACAAATCAATCTAATATCAACGGGGATTGTATTATTTGCGCCGACTCTTACTATTGCTTTGTTCTGTATGGCAGATAATAGTTTCGCCTGCGCCTGTAGTGAAAGATTTCCTATTTCATCTAAAAACAACGTTCCCTTATGAGCCGCCTCGAATTTTCCGGTTCTATTTTCACGAGCGTCTGTAAAGGAACCTTTCACATGGCCAAAAAGTTCGCTCTCTAATAGATTTTCAGAAATAGAACCCATGTCAACGGCTATAAACACTTCATCTTTTCGCTTAGAAGTTTTATGAAGTTCTCTAGCGATTAATTCTTTTCCTGTTCCGTTCTCGCCAGTAATAAGAACATTAACATCAGTTTTCGCTACTTTTCTGGTAAGGTTTAAAACAGTATTTAAAGCTTTAGAATTACCTATGATATAGTTTTTATCTTCATTGATAACCTTTTTAAGACTACTTTCTTTCTTTTTTAAAAGGTGTATCTCTTGCCTTGATTTTCGCAGCTCAAATGCCGACTTTACGGTAGCCAACAACTTATCGTTGTTCCAAGGTTTTAAAATAAAATCAGAAGCGCCTTCTTTAAGGGCCTTAACTGCCAAGTCTACAGCACCGTATGCCGTCATCATAATTACTGAAGTATTCGAGGCTTTCTTTTTTATTTCTCTGAGCCAAAAAAGGCCTTCATTTCCTGTGTTGACACCAGCCGAAAAATTCATGTCCAAAAGAATTATGTCTACCTCTTTAAGGTCTTTAGACGATATCTGATTCGGATTGGAAATGGTCTCAACAGTTTTATACTCGAACTGTAACAAGATTTCTAAAGCGCTCAACACACTTTTGTTATCATCTATCACTAAAATTTTCGCATCGACCATTCTTAAACAATAAAATATAGTACTAAAGCTACAATATGAATTTTTACTTAATTTAAAAGTGTCAATTTTTTTTACAATATCTGTATAAATATTTTACATGTGTCTTTTGGTCGGATTCGATAAAATATTGTAAATAATTCAAAATCAACAATTTAAAATAATGGCATAACAATAGTATATAGTTTGGCATATTAATAGTTTATGAGCCTAAAAATTAAAACAACCATCCTAATCATTTGTATGATTTGCTCTAAGGCCTTAGCACAACAAAAATGGTCTTTAGACGAATGTGTTGCCTATGCCCTAGAGCATAATCTGCAAATAAAGGATTTCAAGTATAGCGAACAATCCAATAAGGAAACTTATAAGCAATCTATCAGGGATCTGCTCCCAACTGTCAGTGGTTTTGCCAATTATTTTGTTAGGTACGGTAGGCAGGTAAACCCAGAGGATAACAGTATCGTGAATACCGATATTTTTTCCAACAACTACTCCGTGGACGGTTCTTTTGATGTTTTTCAAGGGTTCCAAAAAATTAATACACTAAAAGCTTCCAAGTTTTTATACAAAGCCACCAAGGAAGAGCATGTGCAGCAAAAATATTTGTTGGCCTTTAGGGTGATGTCAGCCTACTATGACATTCAATTCATCGAAGGCTTAATTTCAATTTCAGAAGAACAGGTGCAAATTTCGCAGACCAATTACGATTTGGTAAAAAGGCAAGTAGAGCTGGGTACTATGGCAGGGGCCGATTTGTATGAAGCGGAATCCCTTCTTTTTACCGATAAATTGGCATTGACACAAAATGAAAACCGCTTAAAAGCTGCTAAATTGACCTTAATACAGGCCATGAACCTCCAAAATGAAGATGACATTACAATCGCGCCCGAATTGAATGAGGTGAAAACGACCAACGAAGAAAATACAGTAATTTCAGATTCCATTTTCACCAAGGCCAAAGGTTTTATGCCCTCCATAAAAGCTCAAAACTACCGAGTAAAAGCGGCAAAGAAACAACTTGCAGCAACAAGAGGTGGCCTTTACCCTTCGCTGAGCTTACAAGGAGGTATCGGTACCGGATATTTTGAAACAATTACAGAAGAAATCATTACAGGCAACGATACCATTAGAAAAACAAAACCATTTCGTGACCAATTTGAAGAAAACAGGTTTGAATATGTTGGAGCTTCCTTGAATATTCCATTATTTAACGGATGGGCAAATCGCTCTAGGGTAAAACAACAAAAAATTGCTTTGGAAAGGGCCAAGAACAACGCCAAAATCACCGAGCAAGAACTTTATCAAATCATTCAACAATTGGTGCAGGAGCATGAAGCCCTAATTACGGAAACAGCACAAACATCCAAAGCTTCCAAATCACAACAATTGGCCTTTGAGATTGCTCAAAAAAGATATGAAAAAGGTATGATTAACGCCATAGAGCTAGGCCGGGCAAAAACGCTCTTTGCCACTGCAAGGAACCAGCAGTTACAGGCACAATTAAGATTGCGGGTAAATAATAGTACGCTGGATTTTTATAAGGGATTACCAGTATTTAATATTAATTAGACAGAAGTAAGATGGATATAAAAATTGAAAAGAAAAAAGGATTAAAACCAAAACACTTTGGCTACATAGCGTTAGGGTTACTATTGCTATTTGTTGGCTATCAATTACTTTCTCCGTCAGTTTCTACTTTTAGAACCGAGAAAGACAAACTTTCCATTGCCCAAGTATCAAAAGGGAAATTTGATGACTACATCACTATTAATGGAAACGTTGCCCCAATCGCTACTATTTATATGGATGCCTATGAAGGTGGAAGGGTTACCGAAAAATTAATAGAAGAAGGAGCTACAGTGAAGAAAGGTGATATCATACTTAAACTTGAAAACATCAATCTCTATGAACAAATATTGAATAGCGAAAGTAATTTGGCCTTGAAGCAGAATGATTTACGCTCTACACGATTAAATTTTGACTCACGCCAAGTCGAAGGCCGCAGGTCGTTGGCTACTGCCAGTACAGACTTGCAACGTTTAAAACGAAATTATGAGCAAAATGAAGCCCTTTTTAAGGAAGAGTTGGTTTCCAAAGAAGTTTACCTGCAAGCAAAGGAAAACTACGAACTATCGAAAAAACAATATGAAATCGTAAAATCTCAAACAGAAACTGATGATGAGTTAAGAAAAACTTCACTTACAGGATTGGATGCAGATTTATCTAGAATGCAAAAAACCTTAGGTATGGTCTATCAAAGATTAGATCATTTAAATGTTCGAGCGCCGGCAGATGGCCAGCTTGGCTTTTTAGATGCAGAAATAGGGCAAAATATTACCCAAGGCCAGCGTATCGGGCAAGTAAATGTTCTAACCGATTATAAGATAGAAGCCGATATTGACGAGCATTATATCGATAGGGTAAAACGTGATTTAGTGGCGGTTTTAGAACGTAATGGCACTGAATACCCCCTAAGACTACGAAAAGTATATCCAGAAGTTCGTAATGGAAGATTTAGGGTTGATTTGGTTTTTACCGAAGACAAGCCAGAAACTATTCGTACCGGTCAGAGCTATAACATAAAATTACAATTAGGAGAATCTAACGATGCCTTGTTATTGCCCAAAGGAAGCTTCTTTCAAAGTACTGGAGGACAATGGATTTTTGTTGTAGCTCCTGGTAGTAATGAAGCAATAAAAAGACCTATTAGAATTGGAAAACAAAATTCAAGATACTACGAAGTTTTAGAAGGTTTAGATGCCGGTGAAGAAGTGATTACCAGTAACTATGATAGCTTCGGGGAAGCAGAAAGAATTGTATTAAAATAATAAAAGAACTGTCACATCAAGGGAAATCTTGATGTCATTATACTAATCGAAACAATTGAACAAAATGATAACAATCCAAAATTTAAAGAAGAGTTTTAGAACTGAGGAAGTAGAAACTTTAGCACTGAACAATGTGAACCTTAAGGTAGAGGATGGTGAGTTTGTAGCTATCATGGGCCCATCAGGATGTGGAAAATCCACCTTATTAAATATTATCGGAATGTTGGACAACCCAACGGAGGGGAGCTACAATTTTGCCGGTAACGAGGTTGGTGGTTTAAAAGAAAGTCAACGAACACAACTAAGAAAAGGAAATTTAGGCTTTGTTTTCCAGAGCTTTAATCTTATAGACGAGCTAACGGTCTATGAAAATGTAGAACTGCCACTTATTTATTTAAAAATGGGTAAAGCGGAACGTAAGGAGAAAGTGATGAAGGTTTTGGAGCGTATGAAAATCGCGCACAGAGAAAAGCACTTTCCACAGCAGTTATCTGGTGGGCAGCAGCAACGCGTAGCCATCTCAAGGGCGGTGGTTACAAATCCGAAACTGATATTAGCAGATGAGCCAACAGGAAATTTGGATTCTAAAAATGGTATCGAAGTTATGAACCTGTTGACCGAGCTTAATCAAGAAGGCACAACAATCGTAATGGTTACCCACTCAGACAGGGATTCGCATTATGCACATAGAGTTGTAAATCTATTCGATGGTCAAATCGTGACGGAAAGCCAAAATAGAGCTATTGGAGCAATGATATAGGAGTTTATTCATCAATCAAAACAATCATTAATCAATCAAAATTATTTCTGCCATGTTCAAGAACTATATAAAAATTGCTTTTAGAAATCTTTGGAGACGAAGAGGGTTATCTGCAATTAACATAACCGGGCTTGCTGTAGGTTTAAGTGCGACCTTTCTTATCGTATTATATATCAGTTTTGAACTTAGTTATGATTCTTTTCACTCTAAAAAGGCAGATATCTATCGTTTAATCGCTGATGTTGAAGTGCCTAGTGATGTCTTAGAAATTGATAGACCCGCACTTGCCGTTCCCACTCATTTAAAAGATGACTTCGAAGAGATAGAAGATGCTGTTCGAATTATGGGTCTTTCTTTAGCTGTAAGAAACGGAGATTTAAAATTCAAAGAAGAAGATGCCGTCGCTGTAGATGCATCCTTCTTTGATATGTTCGATTACAATCTATTACAAGGAGACAAAGCAACTGTTCTACAAGAACCTTATTCAGTTGTATTAACACCTGAAACATCAAAACGATATTTTGGAAGCGAAAATAGTATTGGAAAAACCTTAAAAATTCAAAATGAAGATATAAGCGATTTAACATTTACAGTAACTGGTATTATGGAGCAAGCTCCACAAAATTCGCGATTTCGACCCGAATTGCTCATTTCTTTTTCTACCTATTTTAATGGTGTAATGCCTAATATCAACGACATGTGGGGTACCTATGACCCAGAGGCATTTGTGCTTTTAAATCCGAATGTTGATGTTTTGGAATTACAGTCAAAATTTCCAGCTTTTTTAGAAAAATATACGGGTGATCAAATGCGCCAAGAAAAATCATTGGTGACTCTAAAAATGGAGCCCTTCACAGATGTGTATTTACATTCTAATCGCAATCAGGGTGTAAGTGGTGATATCAATTCAATCTACATCTTTTCAATAATTGCACTGTTCATCCTACTGATTGCTTGTATCAACTTTGTGAATTTAACTACAGCCCGTTCCGTAGAACGGGCAAAAGAAGTCGGTGTCAGAAAGGTGATTGGGGCAGAAAAAAACCAACTATCCAAACAGTTCATAGGTGAATCGATAATCATTGTACTACTTGCTTTTCTTTTATCAGTTTTTATTTCAGGACTTGCCCTACCTGCTTTTAAAGAATTGATAGGAAAAGAAATTAGTTCAGGCATTTTATCAAATCCGGGTTACATATTCATTCTATTTATAACTTCGTTATTGATAGGGGTGCTAGCTGGAATTTATCCTGCGTTTGTGCTTTCTTCTTTTAAGCCTGTAAATGTTTTAAAAGGCAATTTCTCAACAGGTTCTAGCGGTATCCTTTTAAGAAAAGGCTTGGTGATTGCGCAGTTCACTATTTCTATTACTCTGATTATAGGTACGATAGTAATCTATAACCAAATGGGGCATATGAGCAATCAAGAGCTTGGTTTTAACAAAGATCATGTTGTTGTTTTGGAGACGGGTTATATTCCAGAAAGAAAAGCGCTTCAGCAAAAACTAAATGAAATTCCAGAAATAAAATCAACGAGTTACACTTCGAGTGTTCCCGGTGTTAAGAATAATATCGCCTATTCACTTATAGAAGATAGCACCAATGAACAATTGGCGGTTCATATAGATGCATTTTTCGTCGATTATGATTATATGGACCAATACGGATTGAAACTATTGGCAGGCAGGTCATTCTCTAAAGCCTTTGCTTCTGACTCCACTGCCGCAATGATAATAAATGAACGGGCGGTAAAATTATTAGGTTATGTTTCACCTGAAGATGCGCTTGGAGCCAGTTTTTCTCAATGGGGCAAACAAGGAGAAATAATAGGTGTGGTAAAAGACTTCCATTTTAAGTCGTTAGAAGAAAAAATTAACCCAATGAGCATGACAGTTTCAGAGGCCGGGGGCGATTTTTTATCGGTTACCATACAGTCGAACGACATGGCCAAAACAATAGCTGCCATAGAAACTGAATGGAATAAAGTAATGCCTACCAATCCATTCAACTATTATTTCTTAGATGAGGCGTTTGACAGACAATATAGAACCCAACAACGTTTCGGAAAGATATTTGTCAATTTCGCAGTTCTGGCAATTTTCATCTCTTGCCTTGGGTTGCTAGGGCTTGCTGCTTACAGTATGTTACAGCGTCGTCGTGAAATAGGTATTCGCAAGGTACTAGGGGCTTCTGTTACCACGGTGGTCAACTTATTATCACTTGAATTTATGAAACTAGTAGGTATTGCATTTTTAATCGCAGTACCAATTGCAGCATTTACAATGAAATCATGGTTAGACAATTTCGCATATAGAATAGATCTTCAGTGGTGGATATTTGCTCTTGCGGGACTTATAGCATCAATTATAGCTTTAGGTACAGTTGGTTTTCACGCGATTAAAGCATCATTAACAAATCCCGTAAAGAATTTAAGAACCGAATAACATCATCAATCAAAATTATTTCAATCATGTTCAAGAACTATCTAAAAATCGCATGGCGAAATCTCATAAAAAATAAAGGCTATTCGGCAATTAATATTGGTGGGCTTGCCATAGGTCTGGCATGTTTTTTACTAATAGCTGTCTTTATAAAAAATGAACTTTCATACGATAGTTATCATGAAAAAGGAGATAATATTTATAGAATTGTTCATCATGGTAGTGAAGATAATTTAGAAGATCGTTGGGTATGGGGTAACGCACCTGTTGGTACAGCGCTGAAAAAAGATTACTCAGAAGTTATTGAAAAGGTTCAATTTTCAGGGCGCTCAGATATTTTATTGGAATACAATGAACGCTCTTTTCAAGAAGGAGAATCTTTTTATGTAGACGAGACCGTTTTTGACGTGTTTAGTTGGCCCTTACTTACCGGTAATCCGAAAACAGCTTTGGAAGCCCCCTATTCTATTGTACTCGCTGAAAGCACTGCAAAAAAGTATTTTGGAAACGAAGATCCTATGGGAAAAACCATCAATGGTATTGGTGGTAGGGCAAATGATGGTAATTATACGGTGACCGGGGTAATGAAAGATGTGCCGGCAAATTCACATTTTACGTTTGATGTACTAATGTCAATGAGTTCATTTTACCAAACCAGACCCGCTATTTTTGATTCATGGGGTTATGTTGATTTCTATACTTATTTTTTGGTAACCGACAATTTTGACCAAGAGGCCTTCAAGGCTAAAATGCCCGATTTTTTAAAACGAAATAGGCCTGCGGAATATTTAGAATACTACTATGATCTTTCTTTTGAACCTTTAAAAGATGCCTATCTAAAATCAGAAGCTGCACGCCAACCTGGCATTACAGGCAGTCTCTCAAATATTTACATATTCGCTATAATCGGGCTTTTTATTTTGGTCATTGCATGTATCAATTTTATGAATCTGGCAACTGCACGTTCTTTAGAGCGAGCTAAAGAAGTTGGTGTTAGAAAAGTCATTGGAGCTGATAAACAAGGACTGCGATATCAGTTTCTCGGAGAGTCAATGCTCATGGTTTTCGTAGCCTCATTGCTAGGTCTGGCTTTGGTAATGCTATGCCTCCCTGCCATGCGACAGATTACAGGAAAATTATTTCTGACCAGTGAAATTTTTAGCAGCACTACATTACCCCTCTATTTTCTAATGGCATTGATAACCGGCTTATTGGCGGGCTCTTACCCTGCATTTATCTTATCCGATTTTAAACCCTCTAGTGTTTTAAAGGGTGTTTTTAGAACTTCTCAGAAAGGGAATAACCTCAGAAAAGGGTTGGTCATATTTCAATTTAGCCTCTCAATCGCATTGATTGCTAGTACGGTAATCGTTTACTTTCAATTAGGATTTATGCTCGATAAAAATTTAGGGTTTGACCGAGAAGAGCAATTAGTTATTGATTTTAATTGGGACGGTCAAGTGCTTGGCAACATGGAAACAATTAAAAGCGAGTTTATGAACTTACCTGAAGTGATTTCCGTTGCTGGTTCTCGTACAGTGCCTGGAGCTCATTTTCCCGCAGCCGGAACGTTAATAGAGACTTTCGAAGGTAAAATGGAACAATTTGAGCCTTTTTTATATGAAATAGATTTTGATTTTATTCCGCATTATGAAATCGAAGTAGTAGCCGGAAGGCCATACTCTAGAGAATTTGTTACAGATTCTCTTTCTGCTATGGTAATTAATGAATCTGCTGCAAGAAGTTTTGGTTATGCAAATTCAGCAGATATTATCGGAAAAAGTTTTGAGCAATGGGGTCGTGAAGGTAAAATTATAGGCGTCGTAAAGGATTTTAACTATTTATCGCTCCATCAAAAAGTAGCTCCATTAACCTTGCGTTACTCTCAATTCGGAAAGTATCTTTCCCTAAAAGTTAAATCGGCCAATATGCAACAGGCCATACGCAATATTGAAAATAAATGGACAGAACTAGCTCCTCATCGTCCTTTTCTATATAGCTTTTTAGATGAATCATTTAATACACAGTACGAGGCTGATTTTAAATTTAAAAATCTATTCACAATTTTCTCATTTTTAGCGATTCTAATTGCCTGCTTAGGCCTTTTGGGCTTAGCTACTTATAGTGCGGTACAACGCACAAAGGAGATTGGCGTGCGTAAAGTCTTGGGCGCAGAAGTTTCTAGTATAGTAACGCTATTATCTAAGGACTTTATGAAATTGGTTTTAATTGCCATATTAATTGCAACACCATTTTCTTGGTATGCTATGAGCAAATGGTTAAATGTGTATGCCTATCAAATAGAGATAAGTTGGTGGGTTTTTGCCCTGTCAGGCGGAATCGCTTTGACAATTGCGATAGCTACGGTTAGTTTTCATGCAATAAAAGCAGCCAAAGCTAATCCGGTAAAAAGTCTTAGAACGGAATAATAAATCATCGGTCAAAAATAGATAGTCATGAAATCATCAATTAAAAACACCAGTTTCAATCTTATAGCCCTTGTTTTCGTGTTGTTCTCGATCAATGCGTTTTCCCAGACCAAGACAATCTCTGTCGAAGACTTTGACAAGGTAATTGTAAGTCCGCACATCTCGGTCACTTTCGTGCAAGGTTCTCAAAACAATATTGAAATACATAGCAGTACGGAACCACTTGAAAAATTAAACGTTGAAGTGGTGGGCTCAACCCTTCGCCTTTATCTAGATGGTGCAAAAACCTATACTGATAGTAAGAAAGAAAGGGGAGATAATTACAGCTATAATAAACCTATTTATAAAGGCACTGTCATTATGGCCACCGTAACCTATACCCAATTAGAAGAGCTTTCTTTAAGGGGCGAAGAAAAATTTGTTTGCGAAAGTATTCTAGAGCAATCTGAATTTAGACTGAAGCTTTTTGGAGAATCAGAAGTATTTTTTAATGAAGTACGTCTAGATAACCTGATCACCACAATTTACGGAGAGAGTTATCTAGAACTTAAAAAAGGTACTATTAATAATCAAAAAATCACGGCATATGGTGAAACTAAAATCAACATGCTTGATGTTGAAACCAATAATGCTAAAATTACAGCCTATGGAGAAGGAAGCTATCGTATTTCGGTTAAAGACAGATTGAAAGTTACTGCTTATGGAGAGGCCGTTATTGCCTATAAAGGCTCTCCTGAAGTAAAAAGAGGAATAATAATTGGCGAAGCAACCATCCAAAAAATATAGGCCATGTTCAAAAACTATTTAAAAATAGCTTGGAGAAACCTCTTAAAAAGAAAGGTATTTACGGCCATTAATGTTTTAGGTCTGGCCATAGGTTTCGGCGGTTGTATTTTAATTTTTCTATTTCTCAATTATCATCTGTCATTTGATAATTTTCATTTCAACGCTGACCGTATTTACAGAATAAATACTGAAGAAATTACTGATGATATAGAGTACAATGCCAGTGTACCACCAGCGTTTGCAAGGGTATTTAGAGAAGAATATGACTATGCTGAAAAAGTTGCCAAAATTGTCCATCGAAATGATATAATCCTTGACATCAATGAAAATGGAAAGCTCAATAAACTAAAAGAGAATGCTGCTTTTGTAGAAGAAGATTTTTTTGAAATCTTTAATTATCCTTTGATTTATGGTGGTGAAAAAGTACACCTTGCAGCCCCAAATACGGCCGTACTTACCGAAGATATGGCAATCAAAATGTACAGCCGAACTGATGTCGTTGGAAACACCTTTGTTTTAGAGAATGATAAGACCATAACAATTACTGGGGTTTTGAAAAACCTGCCACAATCTACTTTTTTAGATAGGGAACTCTTTATCAGTTTTGAGAACCTAGCTGATAATTCTAGTTTTGCGGCCAGCGAAAGCTGGGGAGGTATTACGGGTAATTTACAGTGCTATGCTTTATTAAGGCCTAATCAGAATATTGCCGGTATTGAAAAAGCTTTAATTGAGCTACCAAAAAGGCACAGGCCAAATAGTAAGAACAAGCATGTGTACAAATTACAACCACTTTCCGACATCCACTTTAATGCGGATTACGGCGGATTAAACCCTGTTCTCCTATGGGTTTTTGGTATTGTTGGCCTCTTCCTTATCGTCATTGCCAGTATCAATTTTATTAATATCTCAACTGCACAAGCTTTCTACCGATCTAAAGAAATTGGTATAAGAAAAGTATTGGGGAGCTTTAAACAGCATTTATTTTGGCAATTCTTATCGGAAACATTCATTATCAGTCTTATTGCGCTCTTCATAGGTTTTGTGCTTTCGGTTTTGTTTTTGCCATTTTTCAATGATCTTTTTAATATAAAATTGGTTATAAATGATTTATGGACTCCTAACTTTATAGGTTTCATTGCTCTTGTATTAGTGCTGGTTTCCTTTTTATCAGGTAGCTATCCTGGTATTCTTATGAGTCGAATAGTTCCAGTATTGGCACTGAAAGGCAAACTAGGTCATAATGATACTGGTGGTATAGGCACCAGAAAGGTTTTGGTAGTGACTCAATTCGTCATATCGATAGTTCTTATTGCAACAACGATTATTATCTCAAGGCAAATTGATTATGCTGTGAACTCCGATTTGGGTTTTGACAAAGAGTCACTTGTTATGGTAGAAATCCCAACCAGTATTAAAGAAGACCAACTCTATAGTCTCAAAGAACGATTAAAACAAATTCCAAGTGTGGAGGAAGTGACAAGTTGTTTCAGTAGTCCAGGCGCATCAAATAATAATTGGGGCACAAACCTTAGATATGGCACAAGACCAGAAAATGAAGAGTTTAGTATCAATGCCAAATTTGCTGATGAAGATTATATTAACGCTTTTGGACTAGAGCTTTCGTATGGTAGAAACTTCTTTAAAAAGGATTCTATTGATGAGGTAGTAGTTAATGAAAGATTAGCCGAAAAATTGGGCCTTTCCTCTCCAGAAGATATGTTGGGGCAACAAATTGCAGTAAACGGCGGAACTATAGGGGGAACCATTGTAGGTGTCATAAAAGACTTTCATAACAACAGTTTTACGGAAGATATCAGTCCCGTAATTATAGCGCCTTTAGCCGATACTTATGGTGAAATAGCATTAAAGATAAATAGTAAAAACACAAAACAGGCCTTAGCGCAAATAGATGAAAAGTGGTCAGAAACTTTTGATGGATATCTTTTCGAATATCGTTTTTTAGATGAACGTGTAGCACAACAATATGAGCTTGAACAGCGCTATTTGTCCCTTTCTAAGGTTTTTTCGGGTCTCGCCATTTTTATTGGTTGCTTAGGTCTTTATGGGCTTATACTATTTTTTGTTGGTCAACGAACAAAGGAAATAGGCATTAGAAAGGTACTTGGAAGTAATGTAAGCGATATTTTGGTACTGCTGTCAAAGGATTTTTTAAAACTAATTCTCTTAGCAGGAGTAATTGCGACACCGATTACTTGGCACTTTATGTCTAAATGGTTACAGGGGTATACCTATAGAATAGATATACACTGGTGGTATTTTCTAATTGCCATTATGGCAATAGTAACGATTACGATGATTACCATTAGTTATCAAACCATAAAGATTGCTATTCAGAACCCTGTAAAGAGTTTACGCACAGAGTGAAACTTTTTCAGATTTATGGAGTCTTTAATTGAAATAACAACTTTATAAGAAGAACCAATCAAAAACGAAATCATCATGTTCAAAAACTATTTAAAGATTGCTTGGAGAAACCTCTTAAAAAACAAGGGGTATACTGTTATTAATATCGGAGGATTAGCCCTAGGTATGGCAGTAACACTTATTATTGGTCTTTGGATGTATGATGAGTTAACACGTGACAGTTACTACGTAAATAAAGATAAAATTGCGCAGGTTTTTCAATCACAAACATTCAATGGCCGAACGGGAACCGGGCCCGCAATACCATTACCTCTAGAACCAGCATTAAGAGATGGGTACGCTGATAATTTTAAACATTTAATGATGGCCTCTTGGACACAAGACAGCTATATAAAATATAAGGATAATAGTATCTCTCGCCCAGGTAATTATATGCAGCCAATGGCTCCTGAATTTCTTAATCTTGAAATTATAAAGGGCGAAAAAAATGGGCTCAAGGAAATCAATTCTATAATGCTTTCGGCATCCACAGCAGATGCGCTTTTTGGCAAAGAAGATCCTATTGGAAAAGTCGTTAAAATCAGCAACGAGTATGATTTAAATGTCACTGCTGTTTATGAAGATATCCCTTATAACAATACCTTTAATGATACGGATTATATTATTCCATGGGATAATTATGTAGCCAATCGCGAATGGATTAAAAATTCACTTGATAACTGGGGTAATAATTCTTTTCAATTGTTTGTGCAGTTGGCAGAAAACGCCAATATGGAAACGGTTTCCGAAACCATCAGAAATGTAAAAAAAGACCTTAATGAAGATACCGCAGAATTCAACCCCCAACTTTTTCTGTTACCGATGGAGGACTGGTATCTGCGTTCCAATTTTGAAAATGGTAAACAAGTCGGCGGTCGTATTAAATATGTTTGGTTGTTCGGTATCATTGGGGCTTTTGTACTGCTTTTGGCCTGTATCAACTTTATGAACCTAAGTACTGCTCGCTCAGAAAAACGCGCTAAAGAAGTAGGAATACGTAAATCCATTGGCTCTCAGAAAGGGCAATTGATATATCAGTTTTTGAGTGAATCCTTTTTAGTAGTTCTTTTTGCTTTTGTTGTTGCAGCTGTTATTGTACTTCTATCTTTGAATGGATTTAATGAACTAGCCCGTAAGGAAATTACTTTTCCCTGGAACAATGGTTCTTTTTGGTTGATTTCGATTGTTTTTATTTTATTTACGGCTTTATTGGCCGGTAGTTACCCCGCACTTTATCTTTCCTCTTTTAAACCTGTAGATGTTTTAAAAGGCACTTTTAAGTCAGGCAAATATGCTGGCTTGCCAAGAAAGATTTTAGTAGTACTTCAATTCACGGTTTCGGTGGCTTTTATTATTGGTACCGTAATTGTGATGCAACAAATAAATCACGCTAAAAATCGTCCAATAGGTTATGATAAAGAAGGACTGGTTCAAATACCCACTTGGTCCGCCGATTTTACGGGTAAGACAGATTTAATGCGTGAGCAGTTTTTAAGCTCTGGTGCCGCCACTGCCATGGCTACCTCTAGTAGCCCTACTACTCAAGTTTGGTCTAACAGAAGTGGTTATACCTGGGAAGGAAAACCAGAGGGCTTTCAAGAAGATTTCGCTTGGACGGAAGTCTCACCCGAATATGCAAGTACCTTAAACCTTAAGATTGTTCAAGGAAGGGATTTTTCTAGGGATATGGCTTCTGATTCATTAGGAATTTTAATTAATGAAACCGCCGTCAAATATATGGGAGTTGAAAATCCCGTTGGCATGGTAATCAGAGATACCGATGAAGAAGACCCAGGGCCTTCAAGAAAAATTATTGGTGTAGTTGAAGATATCATTGCCCAATCTCCATATGAAGCAGTAAAGCAAGCTTGGTACGTATACGACCGTCATGATAATTTTAGCTACTATACCCTAAGGTTGAATCCGAAGCAAAGTGCAGCTAAAAGCATTGCGACCATAGAACGGATATTCAAAGATAATTTTCCCGCGATTCCGTTTCAATATGATTTTGTAGACGATAAATATGCTGAAAAATTTGCTGCGGAGCAGCGTGTAGGCACGCTTTCAGGCATTTTTACGGCCTTGGCCATCTTAATCAGTTGTTTAGGGTTATTTGGCCTTACATCTTTCGTAGCAGAGCAGCGTACCAAAGAAATAGGAGTTCGTAAAGTATTGGGGGCTTCTGTATTCAATGTTTGGAATATGCTCTCTAAAGATTTTTTAAAGTTGGTGGTGATATCCTGTTTTATAGCAGTGCCAATTGCCTACTATATTATGAATGGTTGGCTACAAGAATACCCTTACCGAGTAATCTTAAAATGGTGGATTTTTGCATTGGCCATGTTGGGAGCTATGGGGGTAACTGTGTTAACGGTAAGTTTTCAGGCAATTAGAGCTGCCAAACAAAACCCGGTAAAAAGTTTACGGACGGAGTAATAATACTAAGTCTTGTTCTAAAGGCTTTAGAACAAGACAATTAGGTTTAGTAAGGTGTAAATATGTTGTACATAAACTGTAAAAAAAATTTACACACTAACACAATGGTTTATTTTTATATGATTGATTATCAATTGTTTATGTGCTTGGCATGGTAATCGATTTTAATTCGTAAGTCAATCATAAAACGAATCGGTCATGTTTAAAAATTATCTAAAAGTAGCCTGGCGAAACATTAGAAAGAATAGAGGAATGTTCGCTATCAATATTATTGGTCTAACTTTAGGTATAACTTCTTGTTTGCTGATAATGCTTTTTGTTGTAGACGAATTGAACTATGACACCTTCAATGAAAAAGCGGATGAAATCGTCCGTGTTGTGCTCAAAGCTAAAATTGAAAATGAAGATATTAGGGAAGCTGTTGTAATGGCTCCTGTTGCCCAAACATTAAAGGAAGTCTTTCCAGAAGTTTTAGATGCTACACGTCTACAAAAAATTCACAATCCCAGTATCAGCTATAACAAGGTCAAATTTAACAATACGAGTCTGGCCTATGTTGATTCAAACTTTTTTGATGTTTTTACAATGCCCATTATTAAAGGCACATACAAGAACCCTTTAGACGCTCCATATGCTATTGTAGTTACCGAAGAATTAGCATTCAGGTATTTTGGAGAAGAAGACCCGATCGGTAAGTCGTTATCCTTAAACGAAGAAAGTCAGCCTTATAAAATTAGTGCCGTGATGAAAAATATTCCTAAAAACGCGCATTTTCATTTTGACGCCTTTATTTCTATGAAAGGCTTATCTGCCGCTAATAGTAATTCTTGGACTCAAGGTAATTTTCATACCTATCTAGAGCTAGAAAAGGGAGCTTCTCAAAGCGATTTAGAATCAAAATTACCAGCGGTGGTAGAAAAAAATATGGGGCCTCAACTTCAAGAAGAAATAGGTATTTCTTTCGCCGAGTTCAGCAAAGAAAACCCCATAGGTCTCTTTTTACAGCCTTTGACCAGTATTCACCTAAATTCAGAATTTACCAAAGCATCCTCTTTAGAAGAAGGCGGTGATATAAAATACGTTTACATTTTTAGTGCCATAGCACTTTTTATGCTGCTCATCGCCTGTATCAATTTTATGAATCTCTCAACGGCCTCAGCTTCTAAAAGAGCAAAGGAAATAGGCATTCGTAAAGTGTTGGGGTCACGCAGAAAGCAGCTTGCAAATCAGTTTTTAATGGAGTCTTTTTTGGCAACACTTATGGCAATGCTATTTGCTGTAGTATTAGTGGCCTTTGTACTACCTTATTTCAATACAATCTCTGGAAAAGAACTTGAATTATCCTATTTGGTAACCCCTAAGCTTATCTCGGCTTTATTGGTAGCCACTTTACTCATAAGTCTTTTAGCTGGGAGCTACCCCACTATTTTCCTATCCTCATTTAAACCCATAACAGCTTTAAAAAATAAGTTCTCTGGCAGTGGCAGAACAAAAGGTTTGCGCAGTGGACTGGTAGTTTTTCAATTTGTAATATCAGCAGCATTAATATTGGGTACACTAGTGGTAAATCAACAGATGTCTTACATTCAAAACAAAAGTCTGGGTTACGATAAGAACGAAATATTGGTTCTTAGGGATGCCTATCTTCTTGGAGAAAACAAAAGAAATGCCCTTAAAAATGAATTGCTTAAAAATTCAAAAGTAGCAGGCGTTAGCGTATCGGGATTTGTTCCGGCAGGCCCTTCCAATAATTCAGTATCTCCAATCTATAAAAACGGCAAATTCATTAGAAGAAGTATGCAGTATGATATTGATGATGCATACATGAATGTAATGGGCATGACCTTGTTAGAGGGTCGAAATTTTTCAGATGATTTTGGTTTTGAACAAGACAAGGTCATCATAAACGAAAGTGCCGTAAAAGCATTCGGTCTTGGTGAAAATCCATTAGGAAAAAGTTTTGAAAGAGCAACTGACAACGGAAATGAAACAGTGACCGTAATTGGAATAGTAAAAGATTTTCACCATGAATCACTTCATAAAACCATAGAACCCTTAATTATGAACTATGGTTCTGCCGGGGGTCTTGTTGTGCGGGCAAAAACAGCAAATATGAAAGCCCTTATTGCAGACGCACAACAATTGTGGAATGTTTTCAACACAGATGAAGTTTTTAGTTACGCCCTTTTAGATCAGTCTTATAGATACACCTATGTTGCTGAGCAAAAAATGGGAACTGTGCTCAACATTTTTGCGATACTTACCATTTTAGTGGCCTGTATGGGTCTATTTGGTCTTGTAACTTTTACTGCCGAACAACGCTTTAAAGAGATAGGTATACGAAAAGTTTTAGGTTCTTCGGTTTATCAAATTGTTACAATGCTTTCCAAAGATTTTTTAAAACTTATCGGACTTTCATTTTTAGTGGCATTTCCATTGGGGTATTATTTGATGAATACCTGGCTTGAAAATTTCGCATATCATATAACAATAAAGTGGTGGTTTTTTGCTTTGGCAGCCATATTTACCATGCTGATCGCTTTTGCTACCATTAGCTATAAGTCATTACATGCCGCTTTACAGAACCCTATCAAAAGCTTAAGAACGGAATAAAAAACACAATCATTCTATCTTGAGTTTAATCAAAATCAAAAAACGAGAATCATGATTACAAATCATTTAAAATTAGCTTGGCGAAATTTGAAAGCTAACCGTATGTTTTCGATTATAAATATTGTGGGCCTTTCTTTGGGTTTAGCGATTACGATACTTTTATTTATGTTCATTGCCTATGAACGGAGCTATGACACAGATTATGTAAACAAAGATGATATCTATAGGGCCCTTATTCACACGGGCGAATCTTATGGTAATCAGGTGTTTTGCACTGCGCCGGCTGCATTAGCTCCGGCATTAAAATCCGATATTCCCGATATAGCTTATGCTGCGCGTATGCTGAAACATGATTTTGGGCAGACCGCATTTATCAAAATCGATGAGTCTAATTTTTTAGAGAAAGAGTTGTATTGGTGTGACCCTGATTTACTTTCCATTTTTAATATGGAGTTTGTAAAAGGGAATTCCAATGCTGCTTTAGATAGACCTAATACCGTGATTTTATCAGAAAGTACCGCTAAAAAATATTTTAGCGACAACAATCCTTTGGGCAAAACAATCACGGTAGACAATGAAAAGCAACTAGAAGTAACGGGAGTATTTAAAGATTTTCCGGGGAATAGTACTTTGCATTGTAATGTTATAGGGTCTTTTAGTTCTTCTTGGGCAGCAAAAAACCCTACTTGGGGCAACTCTAGTTTTGAAACCTATGTTCAGCTTAAAAAAAACACTTCTGTCGCAGCAACAGAATTGCAAATGCAAGCTATTTTAGATAAAAATGTAGCGAAAGAGGGGCAATGGTTTACACTATCCTTGCAGCCTTTAGAGAAAGTTCATTTGTATTCCTCAAATTACGTTAATTCGTATACCAACAGAGTCGGTAATATTAGCGAGATAGAAAACTTATCCATTCTAGGCTTATTAATTCTAATAATAGCCTGTGTCAATTATATGAATTTAATGACTGCCAGGTCTCAAAAACGATCAAAAGATGTTGGTATTAACAAAACACTTGGAGCATCATCTAAAAGCATGATTGTTCGTTTTTATGCAGAGACAGGTTTAATAACGTTTATTGCTTTAGTTATTGGAGTAGTATTAGCGGTTGTTACCGTTCCAATTTTTAACGCCATTACGGAACAACAGCTCGATATTTCTTTATTGTTTAAAGCAGAATTAGTGATTGGCCTGTTTGTCTTTTGGGCAATCACAACGCTTATATCGGGGTCATATCCTGCATTTTATTTGTCGCGTTCTTCTCCAAAAGCGATTCTTAATCCAGAAATAAAACAGGCAGGAGGCGTTGTGAATATTAGAAAAGGGCTAGTAGTATTACAGTTTGCTGCTTCTGTGATGCTTATTGTTGGTGTTATTACCATTTATAAGCAATTACAATTAATACAAAATCAAGAATTAGGATATGAACCTGAACATACGGTCGCTATTTCTACCATGGCCATTAACGAAACAGCAAAGAAAACAGCGTTGGTACAAGAGTTCAAGTCTTTAAGTAATGTAACCAATACTGCCATGGCGCAAGGGTTCCCTGGGGTTACGGTAAGTGGAAGAATGCTTTTTAAAAATGAGCAAGATGAAAACGGATTACAGATAAGTACCAATCGTGTTGATGCCGAAGTTATTGATTTGCTCAAGTTAAAATTGTTATCAGGTAAAATGCTGCCAAGTGTAAAACAAGAAAATGACACCTTAATTGATGTTGTCTTAAACAAAAAAGCAGTGCGATACTTAGGTTATTCTGTAGAAGATGCTGTAGGTAAAAAAGTCTTGATAGGCGGTTTTAGGGATAATGCCACCATAGTCGGTGTAATTGATGATTTTAACTTTGAATCGCTACACGAACCTATTGGAGCATACGCTTTCCATAATGGAAAATCAGAAGCCAAATCGTTTGCTTTGGTACGTTTTAATAGTGCTTCATTACCGGTTATTATGGGAGAACTAGAAGCAAAGTTTAAAGAAGTTGTGCCAGAATCAGGTTTTGAATACGTCTTTTTAGACAAGAATCTTGAACGTTTCTATTCATTAGAACGAAAAGCGGCAACTCTGGGGCTTTTATTCTGTGGCTTAGCCATTTTTGTAGCTTGTTTAGGGCTCTTTGGATTAGCTGCTTTCATGGCAGAACAGCGCAAAAAAGAGATCGGCGTTCGTAAAGTTTTAGGGGCCAGTGTATTTAATATCACCAAAATGTTATCGAAAGAATTTGTAAAGCTTGTTTTAATTTCTCTTTTGATAAGTTTTCCTTTAGCCTATTGGGTGATGAATGGTTGGCTAGAAAATTACGCGTACCGTATAAACATAAGCTGGTCTATATTTTTTATCGCCGGATTACTAGCGATAGCAATTGCCTTGTTTACGGTAAGTTTTCAATCCATACGGGCGGCAATGATGAATCCTGTAAAAAGTCTAAGAACAGAATAACCTTGTAAATTAATTATACATAACATGTAAAAAAAATTTACACTACACAATTAGATAGTTATTTTAAATATTTGATTTACAGACATTTAAATTATGGCATAGAATTAGACTTCAATTACATATCAATCAAAAAAAGTAATCATGTTTAAAAACTATCTAAAGATCGCTTGGCGGAATCTTCTTAGAAATAAGAGCTTTTCGCTACTGAATATTTTTGGTTTATCAATAGGTCTAACGGTTTCTGCCCTGATACTTCTTTGGGTTAACTACGAAATTGGGTATGACCAATTCCATGAAAAGAAGGATAGAATTTATCAGGTGTACAATAAGTATCCTGTAGACGGAGAAATATGGACTTGGAACAGTACTCCAAAAGTGATGGCTCCTACTTTAAAAAAAGACTATCCAGAAATCGAGGAAGTCTCCCGATATTTTTACAATTTCAATTTTCTTTTTAGTCAGGGCGACAAGAGTATCCAATCAACGGGTACTATAGTAGACCCTAACTTCCTAAAGATTTTTAGTTTTCCATTGATAGAAGGAGACATAACAGCGGTTCTCGAAGATGTAAACAGTTTAGTGGTGACAGAATCCTTCGCCAAAAAGATGTTTGGTGACGAACCAGCTATTGGACAAGTGGTTGAAATGGATGACAGGGATTCTTTTAAGATAAGTGGAATTCTTAAAGACCTTCCTGAAAATTCAGACTTCAGATTTGAATATTTAATACCGTGGTCCTATTCGAAACAGCGTAATTGGGATGATGAATATTGGGACAACAACTCGGTCGGTACTTTCGTCCTGTTAAAGGAGGGCGTGGATTATCATGCTTTTTCTAAGAAGGTTTCAACCCTCAGAGAGAAATACGATAGAGAATCACCCGATATGGTTACTTATCTCTATCCCTACACTCGGTCACACTTATATTCTGAATTTGAAAACGGTATAGAAACAGGTGGACTTATCGATATCATTAGGCTGTTTGCCCTAATTGCAGTAATCGTTTTGGTGATTGCTTGTATTAACTTTATGAATCTTAGCACGGCACGGAGTGATAAGCGAGCCAAGGAGGTAGGCGTTCGAAAAGTTGTTGGGGCTAGAAAATATACATTGATTTGGCAATTTTTGGGAGAGTCTATTCTCATCAGTACTCTAGCTGCAATTGTTGCTTTGGGAACGGTCATATTGGTACTGCCATGGTTTTCAGAATTAATAAACATTGAGCTTTCCATTAATTGGAAAAATCCCTGGTTATATGTCTCTATCTTAGGAATTGTATTGTTTACAGGAATTCTAGCAGGAAGCTACCCTGCTCTATATCTGTCTTCCTTCAAACCCTCTTCAGTATTAAAGGGAACTTTCCAAAAAATCAATACGCTCGTAACTCCTAGAAAGGTATTGGTAGTCATCCAATTTTCCGTGGCCATCATTTTAATTACGGCTACTATCGTTATTAGGCAGCAAATTGATACTGTTCAAAATCGGAAATTGGGCTACAACAAAGACCAATTAATCACCATAACTATTGAAGGCGAAATAGAAGAAAGCTACGAAACCATTAAAACCGAACTTTTAAAAAGTGGGAGCGCTACATCCATTTCAAGAATGGGTAGTAGGGTAACGGAAAGTTGGAGCAATTCTTGGGGTATAGAGTGGCCAGGAAAGAATCCTGAGAATAAAACTTTGGTCCACCGTATGAGTACTGATGCCGATGTGGTTAAGACACTGGGACTAAACTTAATACAAGGTAGAGACTTTGATTTACAAAGATATCCTACCGATTCTACGGGGGTTATTTTAAATGAGGCAGCCGTTAGTTTGATGGGTTTCGATGACCCACTGGGAAAAATCATTAAGGATAACAATACCGATTGGCAGGTGATAGGTGTAGTGGAAGATTTTGTGTTCAACTCCCCCTTTCAAAAAATTGAGCCAATGATTATTCAAGGTGCCCAATGGTGGTTAAATACTATTCACGTTAAGTTAAATTCAGATCAAAATGTTGCGGATAATTTGGCAATAATTGAAACTATTTTTAAAAACCAAAATCCCACATATCCTTTTAATTATGAGTTTGTGGACCAAGTGTATGCCAGAAATTTTGTTAGTGAACAACGCTTTGAAAAACTCGCTAGTCTTTTTACGCTTTTAACCATTCTAATTTCCTGTTTAGGGCTATTTGGTTTGGCTAGTTATATGGCTCAGAATAGAATCAAAGAGATAGGAGTCCGCAAAGTATTAGGGGCTTCTGTAAGTGGTATTACCGCTTTACTTTCAAAAGACTTTTTAAAGTTGGTAGGCATTTCGCTCTTGATTGCTATTCCCATATCATGGTACGCCATGAATCAATGGCTTCAAGATTTCGCATACCGCATAGATCTTTCGTGGTGGGTGTTTGCATTAGCCGGTCTTTTAGCATTGGTTATCGCATTCCTAACGGTAAGTTATCAAGCCGTTAAGGCAGCAAAACGGAATCCTGTAAAAAGTCTAAGAACAGAATAGCCTTGTAAATTAATTATACATAAGGTGTAAAAAAAATTTACACTACATAGTTAGGTGATCATTTTAAATATCTGATTTACAAATAGTTAAATTATGGCATAAAATTAGACTTCAATTACATATCAATCAAAAAACGAATCGGTCATGTTTAAAAATTATCTAAAAGTAGCTTGGCGTAGTCTTAAAAGACAGCCTTTTTTTACTTCATTAAACATCTTTGGTCTTGCCATAGGTATGTCCGGCGTTTTACTAATCTCATTATATATTCATAATGAGTTGAACTATGATAAAATGTTCGCTGATGCCAGCCGCATTCATAGGATAAATGCAGATATTAAATTTGGCGGAGATCAAAATATATCTGCTGAAACAGCTGCACCTATGGCGGCAGTATTGGAAAATGATTTTTCGGAAGTAGAAATGGCCACTCGAATTAGAAATTTAGGAAGTATTCTTGTGCGAAAAAGTGCTGCGAAAAATAATACTAAAGAACTCCATTCTGCGTATGCCGATGCCAACTTCTTTAAAATGTTCGGTCTAGATTTACTAGTTGGCGACACCAGAACTGCGCTAAAAGAACCAAATACCCTAATACTTACCAAAACAGCAGCTGAAAAGCATTTTGGGGTTAACAATGCATTGGGGCAAGAACTAGTTCTTGACAATACAGATACGTATACCGTTACTGGGGTAATTAATGATTTACCTAAAAACTCTTTATTACGTGACCATAGCGTTTTTATGGCCATGTCTGGTTATGAAGATGCCCAACAAAATGAATGGGGAAGCCATAACTATTTTACTTTTATTAAGCTTATTCCAAGTGCAAAAATTGAGGATTTTCAAGCTCCGCTTCAAGGGATTGTTGGAGATTATCTAATTCCTTGGGTGCAAAAAATTTATCCAGGAATTACAGAAAAAGACTTTAGGGCCTCGGGAAACTATGTGAATTATTATTCCATCCCTTTAACAGATATACACTTACATTCAGATGCTCATATTGAATTGAGTGCAAATGGATCTATCCAAAACATTTACATTCTTTCTTTTATCGGGTTGTTCTTAATTCTATTGGCAAGTGTAAATTTTATGAACCTGTCTACTGCCCATTCTTTAAAGAGGGCCAAAGAAGTGGGCATTCGAAAAACCTTAGGTTCAAATAAATCTGGTTTAATAAGACAGTTCTTAACAGAGTCCGCACTTATCTCTTTTATTTCGCTCTTGGCAGCAATTGGAATCGCAATTTTTGTAATGCCTTTTTTTAATGAGCTTGCAGGAACAGAAATAAGTATACCCTATCTCAATCCGATTTTTTGGTTAGTTGTACTTTTTTCAACAGTTGTATTAAGTTTATTTTCAGGATGGTACCCCGCTTTTTTTATGTCTCGATTTATTCCGGTGAAAGTTCTGAAAGGGCTGGGGAAATCAAGTGTAGGCGGAGGTAATATTCGTAACTCATTGGTAATTTTTCAATTTGCTATTTCTGTGTTCTTAATAGTAGGTACACTTGTAGTATTTAACCAGCTCGATTACATACAAAGTAAAGAATTAGGTTTTTCAAAAGATCAGATCTTAATCGTTCAAGACTTTTATGGCGCAAGGGAAAAAGGCGATGTAATTAAGCAAGAAGTGCAAAAACTCGCTCAAGTTGAAAGTGCTGCAATAAGCAGTTTTTTGCCAACACCATCTTCAAGATCAGATTACACTTATTTTAAAGAAGGTTTTAATAATCAAGAAGATGCCGTTAACATGCAGCGATGGCTTGTTGACTACGACTATTTAAAAACTTTAGGTATTGAACTTAAGGCAGGACGCGATTTTAGTCCACAACGGACAACGGATTCTACAGCAATTATAATAAATGAAACTGCAGCGTCACTTTTAGGTGTAAGTGCCAAAGAAGCTCTAGGTTTAAGAGTATCTAGTGATATAGGAGATGAAAATGGAGCGTTTTATACCATAATTGGTGTCGTTGACAACTTTCATTTTGAAACATTACGAGATGACATTGGCGCACTAAGCCTGAGATTAGGGGCCTCAACAGGAAACTTGGCCGTCAAACTCAGTGGAAGGGATTTTTCTAATATAATAGCTGCGATTGAACAAGTATGGGATAAAAATATTCCTGAACAACCTTTAGCTTATAGTTTTATGGATGAATCGTTCAATAATACGTATCGGGCCGAACAAAGATTGGGGCGAATTTTTATTGTTTTTACAGTTCTTTCCATTTTTATTGCTTGCCTTGGCTTATTCGGGTTGGCCGCATTTAATGCAGAAAAACGTACCAAGGAAATCGGTGTGAGAAAAGTTTTAGGGGCCAGTGTTGGCCAAATTTCATATCGACTTACCCTAGATTTTCTAAAACTTGTAGGTGTTGCCATATTTATCTCATTACCCATCGGTTGGTATGCAATGAATAAGTGGTTACAAGATTTTTCATATCGAATTGAAGTCAGTTGGTGGATCTTGGCGCTCGCTGGGCTTATAGCCATATCGATTGCCATAATAACTGTAAGCTACCAAAGTATTAAAGCGGCTATTGTAAACCCTGTCAAAAGTTTGCGTACCGAATGAGATAATCAAAAAAACAAGAGTCATGTTTAAAAACCATATAAAACTTGCTTGGAGAAATTTGATTAAAAATAAAGCCTACCTAGCTATTAATTTAACAGGCCTGGCAGTTGCAATGACCTGTTTTTTGTTATTAGCATTGTTTGTTCAGTTTGAAATGAGCTTTGATAAGCATCATCAGAATTCAGAAAGAATTTTTAGGATTGTACAACAACAAAAAGGTAATAGTTATCAGGGCACTGACATGTTTGCCGTTGCTCCTCTTCCTCTTGGTGAAGCATTATTACAAGATTTTCCTGAGGTCGAAAGTGTTACGAACCTCAACGTTGGAGGGGCGTTAATACTTAAAGATAATCAATCTTTTGTTCAGCAAGGCTTGTATACGGATAGTGCTTATTTTGATGTTTTCAGCACAAAAGTTATTGAGGGAAATCCAGGTTTAGCTTTGCAAAGCCCAGATAATATTTTGGTTACAGAATCATTAGCCAATACGTTATTTGGAAATCTTTCTCCTATAAATCAAGAATTAACGTTCGGAAACGGAAAGACCTTTACCGTCAAGGCCTTGATTGAAAACCCTCCAAAAAACCAGCACTTTAGCTATGACTTTATCGTCTCTTACAAAAGTCAAGGATACTATCAACATGATGTAGGCCAGTGGGCAAGCAATAACTATCATACTTATCTTACGTTGAAAAAAGCTAGCCAGTCTAAACTGCTGGAAGATAAAATGGCGACCTATGAAAAAATCACAAAACCGGCCTATGAAAATCAAGGCTTTAAATTTTATCCTGAATACAAATTACAACCATTAGAAGATATTCATCTTAAATCGAACGTAAATGTTGAAATAAGTCAAAACGGCAATATTAAATCTGTACGCTTATTCGCCCTAATTGCTATAATAATTCTTGTTCTCGCAGCTATAAACTATACAAATTTAGCAACTGCAAAATCTGCTCAAAGAGCAAAAGAAGTTGGTGTGAGTAAGGTTCTTGGAGCAAAAAGAAGAAGCTTAATAATTCAATATCTGAGCGAATCTTTGTTTCTTACTTTCGCCAGTCTCGTACTATCATTATTTCTGGCATCAATTTTACTCCCAAGTTTTAATGCCCTATTAAACAAAGACATTGGTTTTAATCTTTTATCGAATCTGCAAATACTGGCAGTTCTTTCTTTAGCAGCATTGGTTACAGGAATTATCTCTGGACTATATCCTGCTTTTTTCCTCTCGGGCATTGGGCCTATTAAGGCATTAAAAGGTAATTTTCTAAAAAGTACAAAACAAAGATTTTCTTTAAAAAGTATTTTGGTCGTTAGTCAATTTACCGTGGCAATTGGTCTAGCAATAGCAAGTATCGTTATACAACAGCAGCTCCAGTATATTCAAAATAAAAATTTAGGATATAAAAACGAGCAACTTGTACATGTTCGCTATTTTGAGCCTGAAATTACAGAAAAGCAAAAGGTTCTAAAGGAGATGTTATTGCAAAACCCAATGGTTCATGAGGTTTCTTTGAGTTCTCAACTTCCATTTAATGTTACAAGTCAAGGGCCTATCACAAGTTGGGAAGGAAATTACAATGATGAACCTTTATACATATACAGAACTTATGTCGATTTTGATTTTATCGATGTTTTTGAGATGGCACTGGTTGACGGCAGAAGTTTTTCACCTGAGATAGCATCCGATTCTCTGGCTTATTTAATAAACGAGTCAGCCGTAAAATCACTTGGTTGGAATGCGCCTATTGGCAAACAATTCGCAAATGGTAAGGTAATTGGGGTTTTAAAAGACTTTCATCTTAAAACTTTTGATCAAGCAATTGAACCCCTCTTTATGGCTTTGCGAACTCCCGAACATACTAGAAATAATGGGGAAGTAGTTTTAAAAATAGATATGTCTGACTACCAGAATACTTGTGATTTTATTGTAAAAACAATGAAAAAGATTGTTCCTCATGTACCTTATGAAGTGAAATTTGTAGAAGATTCTTATATGCAATTCTATAATGCCGAACAAAGACTTGGTAAGGCCTTTAACATCTTTACACTTTTAGCTCTTTTTATCGCAGGTATGGGATTATTCGGCATGGTTTCATTCCAGATTGCCCAAAGAAGAAGAGAAATAAGCATACGAAAGGTATTAGGAAGTTCAGTTACCGGTATTTTAAATCTATTGGCAAAAGGTGTTTTTAAACAAATCATAATGGCGCTTTTAATAGCCACTCCTTTTGCGTATTATTTTATGGAAAGTTGGTTGCAAGACTACGTATATCGAATTTCTTTGCAATGGTGGGTTGCAATTTTGGTAGGTTTTCTAGCGCTAATATTGGCATTTTTATCCATTAGCTTTCAGAGTATAAAAGTCGCAAGAACAAACCCCGTGAAAAGTTTACGAACTGAATAAGTTATCATCGATTAAACAACTATAAGCATGTTTAAAAGCTACCTAAAAATCGCATGGAGAAACCTTCTGAAGAACAAAGCCCATTCATCAATTAACATCGGCGGACTGGCTTTAGGCTTTAGCGTAGCCATGTTCATAGGTCTTTGGATTCATGATGAAAAATCCTTCAATACTAATTTCAAGAATCACGAGCATATCGCACAGGTGCTTATGAACAAAACCGATAATGGAGAGACTAGAACACGATACAACCACCCTTATCCATTGGCAGACGAATTACGAAGGGTCTATTCCGATGATTTCAAATATGTGGCCATGAGTTCTTTTCCAGGAGACAATGTACTGTCTTTTAAAGAGAAAAATCTGAACATGCATGGTGCATTTATGGAGAAAGATGTACTTCGTATGTTCTCATTTAATATGCTTAAGGGAAGCCTTGATGCCCTAAATGACTCAAATGCGATTGTGATTTCGGCTTCTACCGCCCAGACGTTGTTTGGCAATGAAGACCCACTGGGCCAAGCCATGCGATTGAATAACGATGCTGTCGTAACCGTGAAGGGTGTTTTTGAAGAGCTTCCTAACAATGCCAATGTATTTGAGTCTCTTGCCGCTTTTTCCGAAACCAAAAAACTTGATTTTATTGCGCCTTGGAATCTTTACGTCTCGATGTACGACTGGGTAAGAACTGCACGTGATCGAAAACTTTGGGATAACAATTCATACCTAGTATTTGTTGAAATATACAATCAATCTGCAATGCAGTCCATAAACCAAAAAATCGAGAAGGTGCTCTATGACAATGTTTCCGAAGCCACTAAAAGGAGTGAGCCCCAAATCTTTCTTCACCCTATGAAAGATTGGCACCTGAAATCCAGTTTTAAAAACGGTGTTTCAAGTGGGGGAGCGATTCAATATGTGCGAATGTTCGGTATAATCGGTGTTTTTGTACTGTTATTGGCCTGTATTAATTTTATGAATTTGAGTACTGCAAGAGCTCAAAAACGGGCTAAGGAAGTAGGGGTAAGAAAAACGGTTGGTTCGAACAAAAACCAATTGATACGACAATTTTTGTTAGAATCCCTTGTGGTTACCTTCTGTGCTTTTCTGTTGGCCTGTGCTTTGGTCGTATTGCTTTTGCCCGCATTTAATCAATTAGCGGACAAGCAGCTTGTTTTCCCTTTCGCTAAACCGCTATTTTGGAGCGTTGGTTTAGGATTGATCTTGATCACCAGCCTTTTGGCGGGGAGTTATCCTGCACTCTACCTTTCCTCGTTCCGCCCGGTGAAAGTTCTGAAAGGAACTGTTCGCCCGGGTAAATCCACAGTGTCATTTCGAAAAGCATTGGTTGTCGTGCAGTTTACAGTTTCCATTATTCTGGTCTCCGGCACTATAGTGGTCAATCAGCAGATTCAACATTCAAAAGACCGCCCCACAGGTTATGATAAAAATAACCTTATTATGGTAGAAAAGACCACTGATGAATTCGAAGGGAAGTATAATGCGCTTCGCGATGCATTACAAAAAAGCGAAGCTGTCTTGGAAATGGCTGAATCTTCAAGCCCAATGACCGAGGTTTGGCATAGTAACGGCGGTTATGAATGGGAGGGTAAAAATCCTGATTTCACCACTAATATTGTTTCCTTCTATGTATCTCATGACTACGGAAAGACCGTGGATTGGGAAATTAAAGAAGGTCGGGATTTTAGAAGGGATTTCGCCTCAGATTCCACAGCCTATGTTCTTAATGAGGCGGCTATTGCTTACATGGGCTTGGAGAATCCTATTGGAAAAACAATCCGATGGTATGACGGTGAACATCAAGTCATTGGTGTAGTTAAAAATCTGTTGACCGAATCCCCTTTTGAGCCCGTTAAACCAGCCATTTACAGTATAGACTATAATGAAACGAACTGGATAAATCTTAAACTGACACCTGAGAAAAACCTTGCACATTCTTTAGAACAGATTGAGGTAGAATTGGCCAAATTTGCCCCGGATGTTCCAATTGACTATCAATTCGTGGATGACGCCTTTGGCAATAAATTCAAAACCGAGGAACGAATGCGGAAATTATCGGGTATTTTTTCAGTCTTGGCTATTTTGATTAGCTGTTTAGGCCTATTCGGTCTCGCTACTTTTATGGCTGAAAGGCGAACAAAGGAAATTGGAATTCGCAAAATAATGGGCGCATCCATTCCAAACCTATTAAAGATGCTTTCTAAGGATTTTGTGCTACTAATACTGCTTTCCGGACTAGTCGCGATTCCCGTCGCATATTATTTTATGCAACAATGGTTGGAAAACTATACCTATCATATCAAAATTCCCTGGTGGGTTTTTGGGCTAGCCATTTTGTGTGTGTTACTAGTATCCCTTTTCACGGTAAGTTATCAAGTAGTACGAGCAGCAATCATTAATCCCGTAAATAGTTTACGGACGGAATAAATCATCATAAATCAAAAACAACAATCATGTTTAAAAACTATTTGAAAATAGCTTGGCGTAATCTTTGGAAAAACAGACTGTTTACTTCAATAAATATAGTAGGTTTATCCGTTGCCTTTGCTGTGGCTACCCTGTTGGTTATGGATTCCCTTAATGAACTTTCTTATGATAGCTTTCATGAAAACGGAGACCAACTTTATAAAACTTACATTACCTGGCAGACACCAAAAGGTACAGAGATTGGTACAAGTATGCCCACCCCATTTTCCGAAGCGTTAAAGTCTGAGGTGCCAGGTGTTCAAAAAATCACTCAATTTCTTGAAGAGAATGCCTTGCTGTTCTACAAGGAAAAGGAAATCAATCTAGACGCTGTATGGGTAGCTCCAGATTTCTTTTCAATGTTTACCCTGCCTATTCTTCAAGGAAATAAAACCAATCCACTACAAGATTTATCATCAGTAGTCATTTCAGAAGCTGCAGCAAGTAAATTATTTGGTGATGAGAATCCTATAGACAAGGTTGTCAACATCTTAATTAATGGAAAACAAGAACCCTTTACAATAAGAGCTGTTACAAAAGAGAATACTAACGAAAGTTCATTAGAATTTGAAATTGCAATACCTTTTGAAAAAAATGCGTCATATGTACCAACCAAAGAAAGATGGGGGGCTCAATATCATGATGTGTTGGTCCAATTAGAAAAAGGGGTTTCGGCCAAGGCTTTTGAAAAAAACAGCAATGCATTTACCAATCTTCATTATAAAAACTCGATTGAAAAACTAAAACGTGATGGTGCATTACCAGATGCAAACGGACAATTTCTTCAACTAGGTCTACTTCCCATAAAAGAGATTCATTTCACCAGTTTTAATACGGGCGTTGCCGAAACCAGCCGCACCAGTGTTTATCTTGTTCTAGGGGTGGCCTTTTTAATTTTATTTATCGCCTGTGTCAACTTTATTAATATGAGTATCGCCAAAAGTTCACAAAGATTACGTGAAATAGGTATGCGCAAGACCTTAGGAGCAGAAAAGAGACAGTTATTTTTTCAATTTTGGGGAGAAAGTCTTTTGGTTTTTACCGTTTCGATAGGTGTGGGCATTCTTCTCAGTATTCTGTTGTTAGATAATTTTCAGGCTCTTTTTAGAACTAGCGCTTCTTTCGAAGTGCTCCTTTCTTCAAAAGTACTCGTAGGCGCAATCGTCTTGATATTTTCCATTACACTGATAGTTGGTGGCTACCCAGCTTTACTGCTAAGTCGCCTTGGTACCATACAATCTTTAAAGGGAAAACTGGAGACTTCTGGAGGAAATAGGTTACGTGATGCATTGATAGTAGTGCAATTTGGTATTGCCATATTGCTCATTAGTGGCACTTTAGTGTTATGGGGTCAGGTAGAATTTATGCGCAATAAAGATCTAGGGTATAATAAGGAACAAGTATTCTCCTTTCCTATTAACGGAAAAAAGAACAGCTACGATGCTATAAAATTATTGCGCCAAGAGCTTTCTGGAAACCCTGATATTTTAGGAATCAGCGCTTCAGACATCAACCTTGGAAGAGGAAGGGACGGAAGCCAATATACAAGTGTATGGGGTTTTGATTATAAAGGCAAAAGTGTTAAGACCAACGCCTTGGTTGTCGATTATGATTACATAGAAACCTTAGGGCTAGAGTTGCTTCAAGGGCGAAACTTCGAAATTAATAGAAAGACGGATGCTCAGGCGGTAGTTATAAATGAAAGCATGGCAAAAGAGCTTGGTGAAAAGAACCCCTTAGAAGCTAAAATTGCTATTAACGACACCTTGGCTTACCCTGTTATAGGCGTGGTAAAGGACTATAATTTTCAAGATGTTTCGAAGGCCATAGAGCCACTTACCTTTCTTTTAGACAGAACGGAAGGTTTAAACTACGCCTTTGTAAAAGTAAACCCGGTAAACATGGCAAATTCTGTTGAGTCAATAGAAGCGGCTTATAAAAAGATAGAGCCAAATGCAACTTTTTTGGGCTCGTTCTTAGATGAAAATGTGGACCGTACTTTTCGGAGAGAGAAAACTATGGCAACACTTATCACCACAGGTTCCATTATAGCAATAATTTTAAGCTGTATCGGTCTTTTTGCCATGTCACTTTTAATTGTTGCGCAACGCACTAAAGAAATAGGAATTAGAAAGGTTATCGGTGCAAGTGTATCTTCCATAACCTATATATTGACCAAAGATTTTCTTCGATTAGTATTCATTGCTTTTATAATAGCCAGTCCAATAGCGTGGTGGTTAGGTAAAGAATGGTTGCAGAATTATGCCTATCATATGAATCTAAATTGGTCCTTGTTTGTTATTTCTGGAGCAACGGCAGTCCTAATAGCACTTTTAACTATTGGTACTAAAACCATCAGAGCTGCAATGCAAAACCCTATAGATTCTTTAAGGGATGAATAAAATACTTTTTGAGCCATCACTATATAAAATTAAAACATGTTAAAGCACAATCTTTTATTGTATTTGAGAAACATTAGAAAGCACAAGAGCAGTTTCTTAATTAACTTGGTGGGTTTATCTACAGGGTTAACTTGTGTCTTATTGGTCTATTTATGGGTTTTCAATGAAGTTTCGATTGATAAGTTTCATGAGAATGAAGCGTCTTTATATCAAGTTCGAAGAAATGTCCCCATTGGTCAAGGAGCAATTGGCACATTTACTTCAAACTCTAGCTTAATGCTTAAGGCATTGCAAGAAGAGGTGCCTGAAGTTGAAATGGCCGTGGCTATATATGAGTTTGACGGTAATGCAAGACTAGAAACCGAAACAAAAAAATTAAGTGCCTTTGGGCATATGGCAAGTGACGATTTTTTTAAGGTCTTTTCTTTTCCCTTAATCTCTGGGGATAAAAACACAGTGTTGTCAGATGTGAGTTCTGTGGTGATTTCTTCAAAATTAGCCAGTAGGTTTTTTGGTCCAGATGTTGATCCAATAGGAAAGACTATTGCTTTAAAGGAAGGGGAAGAAGAAATAGATGATGTATTTACCATTACTGGTGTTTTTGAAATACCAAAAAATTCTTCAAAACAGTTCGATTTTGTACTGCCGTATAAAACCTTTTTAAAGTACCGAAATCCAGATTACATCAACTGGTTTAGCAACAGTTCTAGTATTTACACATTGCTTAAACCTAATGTAGATATTAAGGCCTTTAATGGTAAAATGGCCAACTTTATTAAAAAGAAAAATGAAAATGTTGATGAGCAGGTATTTTTTACTAAGTACAGTGATAATTATCTAAAAGGAAGCTATGAAAATGGAAAACAAGTTGGGGGGCGAATAACCTACGTGATTCTTTTTTCTATAGTAGCACTCTTTGTTCTTTTAATAGCCTGCATCAACTTTATGAACCTTTCAACGGCCAGAGCATCAAGAAGATTAAAAGAAGTAGGAATCAAAAAAGCAGTGGGAGCAAGCAGAAAGTCGCTTGTTTTTCAATTCCTTACCGAATCTTTGTTGCTGTCATTCTTTTCTTTAATTAGTGCCTATTTTATTGTGTTATTGATTTTGCCTTGGTTTAATAATTTAACGGGTAAAGAATTAGTCTTTGCAATCGAAGGCTCAGTGATTTTTACAATTATTGGTATAACCCTTTTGACAGGTTTAATTTCAGGTAGCTACCCCGCTTTATATTTAACTAAGTTCAGTGCCGTTAAAGTTTTAAAAGGAAAGATACGCACTTCGTTCGGAGAGCTTTTTATTCGAAAAGGTCTTGTAATTTTTCAATTTAGTATTTCGCTATTACTAATTGTTGCGGTGAGCGTAATCTATATGCAACTCGATTATATTCAGTCAAAAAACCTAGGCTTTAATAAGGACAATGTGATGATTTTTGAGCGTCAAGATGGACTTATTACCAACATGGAAGTTTTTGTTGAAGAAGCAAAACAGCTACCTGGGGTAGTTAATGCCTCTTTTATGCAGGGTGGTATGACTAATTTCAGTAATTCATCTCGGGGCCATACATGGCCCGGGCAAAATGAAGAAGATAAAGAGATAACTTTTAGACATGCACATGTTGGTCCAGAATTTATAGAAACCATGGGCATAGAACTAAAAGAAGGTCGGTCTTATGTCAAAGAAAAGCCTGATAACGATTCAAAAATTATACTGAATGAGACAGCAGTAAAACTAATGGGGCTCAAAAACCCTATAGGAACAATTATAAATATGCGCGGACCAAACAGAGAAATTATTGGTGTTGTAAAAGATTTTAATATTCAATCATTATATCAAGAGATTGCCCCAATGGCATTATTATGTAGAACAGAATGGGTAAGTAATTTAGTGGTGAAAATTAAGGCAGGTGAAGAAAAAACTACCATTGCTGCTCTAACCAAATTGTACAATAAATTCAATCCCGGATTAGAATTTAATTTTCGCTTTCTGGACAATCAATACCAACAACTCTACTTATCTGAACAAAGAGTAGCTACTTTATCCAAATATTTTGCAGGAATGGCCATTTTAATATCTTGCCTAGGTCTTTTTGGGTTAGCGGCTTTTTCAGCAGAAAGACGAAAAAAGGAAATAAGCATTCGAAAAGTTCTTGGCCAAACAGCATCTCAAGTTACAATAATGTTGTCTAGTGAATTTGTAAAATTAGTGCTAATCTCAATGGTGATTGCACTACCAATAGCCTATTTATTGGCAAAAGATTGGCTGTCGCAATTTGCATACAAAATACCATTACATGCGGGCTACTTTATAGGGGCAGGGTTAGCGGCTTTATTAGTTGCGATGTTTACCGTTGGAAGTCAAGCGATTAATGCGGCCAATAAAAATCCTGTTAAGGCACTTAGAGAAGAATAAAAATTAAAAGAATTATACTATGCTACTACAACTAAATAATATTTTCAAATGGGTCAATTCAGGAGGTCAAAGAATCTTTCTGTTAAAAGACATTAATCTACAGGTAGAAGAAGGAGAGTTTATCTCCGTTATGGGGCCTTCAGGTTCAGGTAAATCCACACTATTGAATGTAATTGGTATGTTGGATACTTTTGACGAAGGTGAGTATCATTTCTTAGATGAATCGGTTCATACACTCAAAGAAAAACATAGGGCTAATCTATACAAAGAATATATCGGCTTTGTATTCCAATCATACCATTTATTGGATGAGCTAACGGTTCAAGAGAATCTAGAGATGCCTTTGTTATATAAAAAGTACAAAGGTGCGGAACGGAAAGCCATGGTTGCCGATATGTTGGACCGCTTTAATATTGTGGGCAAAAAAGATTTGTTCCCGGCTCAATTGAGCGGGGGACAACAACAGCTTGTTGGTGTGGCTCGTGCTCTAATTGCAAATCCGAAACTAATTTTAGCAGATGAACCTACCGGGAATTTAAACTCGCAACAAAGTGAGGAAATAATGGAGCTTTTTAAAAAATTAAACCAAGAAGATGGGGTTACTATTATACAAGTGACCCACTCCGAAAAAAATGCCGCCTATGGTTCAAGAATTGTAAATCTATTGGACGGCAGAAAGGTTTAAAGTAAATCGGCGAGCTCTTTTCCAACTAGACTTCCAATGGCGATACCCATACCGCCTAAGCGAACGCCGCAAAAGACGTTATTGGATAGCTGCTTGATAATTGGTTTCTTTTTGTTTCCCACACCCATGATTCCGCTCCATCGTTGTTCTATTTCAAAAACGGAGTTGGGTAGTATGACCGTTTTTAGAAACTGCTCCAATTGCTCTTGTACCAATTTTGTTCTACCAAATGTGGTCGTTTCTTCAGCATCAAAGTCTAAGTTTCGGCCACCCCCGAACAAGATTCTGTTATCAATGTCCCTAAAATAATAATAGCCTTCATCAAAATGAAAGGTGCCCTTTAACTTTAGATCAGAAATTGGTTTGGTAATTAACACTTGTGCTCTTGCCGGCTTTACATTTTCATTTAAGAATTGGGAAGCAAAACCATTTGTAGTAATTAGGAGTTTCTGAGCACAAAATTCAAACTGACTAGTTTTTATAGAAACGTTATCTTCATTTTCAAAAAAGTCCTCTACTTTTACCGAATTCAGAATAAGAATACCCTCTTTATTGGCAATATGAAGAAGTGCTGTCATCATACTTCCCGTATCTATTTGACCTTCGAACTTTTGGGTAATATAAGAAGGTATAATTCCTTCAAAATTATAAGTGTTTGTATTTAGCTCAAAAGCTCCTTCTTTAAAAACTGGTAGTAAAAGCTTGTTTAGGTATGGTAAGCTTTCTTCACATTCTTGAAAGAGCTTGCCTTCCTTTTCCAAAAACAACTCATGCCCTCCATATTGCTCAAAGTTGAGTGCCTTATCGCCTATTAATTCTCGAAGTTTCTGTATGCCTTCACAACGTTGTTTTGCCAATTGAAGCACCTCATCTTCTGTATGTGTCTTTAAGTCTGAGAGCAATTCAGAAGCACTGCCGAAACAGGCAAAGCCTGCATTTTTTGTGCTCGCACCTTGTGGTAACATCCCTCTTTCTAAAATAAGAACCTTCGCTTTAGGAAAACGATTTTTAAGATGAACCGCAGTCGTAAGGCCAACAATACCGCTCCCCACAATAGTAAAATCTATGTTCGAAAGCCATGTCTTATATTCCCAATAACTTAATTCCATAAAAGCAAAAACCCCGAAAGATCGGGGTTTGTTTTAATAGTCATATTTTTCATCCATTTCAAAATCTTCCATGAATTTGGTAGTATAATTACCCGCCAAATAATCTGGCTCATCCATTAACTGTCTATGAAATGGTATGGTTGTTTTAACTCCTTCAATTACAAACTCATCTAAAGCACGGCGCATTTTATTGATAGCCTCTTCACGAGTCTGTGCCGTAGTAATCAATTTTGCCACCATAGAATCATAGTTTGGTGGAATAATATAGCCGCTATAAACATGAGTGTCTAAACGAATACCATGGCCTCCTGGGGTATGTAATGTAGTAATCTTACCAGGTGAGGGTCTAAAGTTGTTATAGGGGTCCTCCGCATTGATCCTGCATTCTATCGAATGGAGTTTCGGATAATAATTCTTTCCTGAAATTGGCACACCACCAGCTACTAAAATCTGCTCGCGTATTAAATCGTAATCAACAACTTGTTCCGTAATCGGGTGCTCTACTTGAATACGTGTATTCATTTCCATGAAGTAAAAATTTCGGTGCTTATCTACCAAAAATTCTACTGTTCCAGCTCCCTCGTACTTAATATATTCAGCGGCTTTTACAGCGGCTTTACCCATGTCATCCCTTAACTTGTCAGTCATAAAAGGAGATGGGGTTTCTTCGGTAAGCTTTTGGTGTCTTCTTTGTACCGAACAGTCCCTCTCAGAAAGGTGACATGCCTTACCGTACTGGTCACCAACAATCTGAATTTCGATGTGTCGAGGTTCTTCAATTAGCTTCTCCATATACATAGCGCCATTACCAAAAGCCGCAGAAGCTTCTTGTACAGCACTATTATATAAATCTTCCATTTCCTCTTCACTCCAAACAGCACGCATTCCTTTTCCTCCGCCACCTGCGGTAGCTTTAATCATTACGGGATAGCCCATTTTTTTGGCTGTCTTCTTTGCGTCTGTTACATCTTTGAGCAAACCATCTGAACCAGGAACACATGGCACTCCGGCTTTTTTCATGGTTTCTTTAGCCGTAGCCTTGTCTCCCATTCGGTCTATCTGATCACCAGAAGCGCCGATAAACTTTATATCATGCTCTGAACAGATTTTTGAAAACTTCGAATTCTCGGAAAGAAATCCATATCCCGGATGAATCGCGTCTGCATTTGTAATTTCGGCCGCTGCAATAATATTTGGGATTTTTAAATACGATTCGCTACTTGGCGCCGGGCCAATACAAACTGCTTCGTCGGCAAAACGCACGTGTAAGCTTTCTTCATCGGCCTTTGAATAAACCGCCACCGTTTTGATACCCATTTCTTTGCATGTTCGTATCACACGAAGTGCAATTTCCCCCCTATTGGCAATCAATATTTTTTTGAACATATTCTTTTAGTTTAAGAGTTTACCGTTTAGTAGTTTATTTGTTTGAAAGCGTTTGCTTTAAACTTTAAACTTCAAACTTCTAAACTTAAAATTATGATGGGTCAACCAAAAATAAAGGTTGGTCAAATTCTACCGGAGAAGAATCATCAACTAATATTTTGACGATTTTTCCTGAAACTTCAGATTCAATATCATTAAAAAGTTTCATCGCTTCAATCACACAAAGCACATCACCCTGTTGTATCTCTTTGCCAACCTCAACAAAGTTAGGTTTGTCGGGCGCAGGCTTTCTATAGAAAGTACCTATGATTGGAGACTTAATGGTGATATATTTTGAATCATCAGTGGTAGCAGCAGCTGGAGCGGCCGGTGTGGCTTCGGGTGCGGCAGGAGCTTGTGGAGCAGCAGCTACCGGAGCCTGAGCCATAGGTATTTGTTGCACTATAGTTGTCTCTGGAGAACTTGACTGATCACCGGTACGAATGGTAATCTTGATATCTTCCATTTCCAACTTCACTTCACTTGCGCCAGATTTGGCAACAAACTTGATCAAGCTTTGAATTTCTTTAATATCCATTGAATTTGATTTAGTTATTCTAGTTAGTTAATATGCCCATTTTAAAAAAATAGACCCCCAGGTAAATCCGCCACCAAAAGCGGCAAAAACTAGATTGTCTCCTTTATTTAATTGACTTTCATAATCGGCTAAAAGTAATGGCAGTGTTGCCGAGGTTGTATTGCCATAACGATGAATATTCATCATTACCTTGCTATCTTCTACCCCCATACGTCTGGCGGTAGCGTCTATAATTCTTTTATTGGCTTGGTGCGGAACCAACCATTGCACATCATCATGAGATAAATTGTTACGTTCCATAATTTTGCCAGATACATCTGCCATGTTAGAAACGGCAAATTTAAACACCGATTTACCATCTTGAAAGACGTAGTGCTGACGTTTTTTCACGGTTTCTTCAGATGCGGGCAAAATTGAACCTCCGGCATCCATCTTTAGAAAATTTCTCCCAATACCATCTGATCTTAAATATTCGTCTTGCAGGCCTAAACCTTCTTCATTAGGTTCAAAAAGAACTGCTCCTGCCCCATCTCCGAAAATGATACATGTAGTTCTATCTGTATAGTCTATAATAGAAGACATCTTATCCGCTCCTATCAATAACACTTTTTTATACCTGCCTGATTCTATATAGCTAGATGCTGTTGACATTCCGTACAAGAAACTAGAGCATGCAGCTTGTAAATCATAGGAAAAAGCATTTGTAGCACCAATCTCAGAAGTCACATAGGCCGCCGTTGAAGCAACCATCATGTCTGGTGTTGCGGTCGCCACCAAAACCAAGTCTATCTCTAATGGGTCAAGGTTTTGTTTTTGCAAAAGGTCTTGCGCCGCTTTTATGGCCAAGTAAGATGTTCCTTCCCCTTCTTTTTTAAGTATTCTTCTTTCCTTGATTCCGGTTCTACTGGTAATCCATTCATCATTGGTATCTACCATGGTCTCCAATAGCTGATTGGTTAAGATGAAATCTGGGAGATAAGCTCCCACAGCTGTTATTGCTGCTGTTTTTTTTGTCATGCTAGTGTCCGTTTTTTGTCAAAAAAGATGAAAATAGACCAAAAAGTGGTGAAAAATAGTGATTTTTTACGACTTTTCGCTTTAAAATCGTTCGTTTTTAAAATTGAGTTGAGTCCATAAAAAAACTCCCGATAATTACATCGGGAGTCGCTATTTTATAAAAATAGAGCTTACTTACGCAGCAGTTTCTTCCTCTGTTTTGTCTATAAGGATTTGCCCTCTATAGTACAATTTACCTTCGTGCCAGTGGGCTCTGTGGTATAGGTGCATTTCTCCTGTTGAAGAGTCTTTCGCAATTGTTGGTGCAACCGCTTTATAATGTGTACGTCTTTTGTCTCTTCTTGTTCTTGATATTTTTCTTTTAGGATGTGCCATTGTTGCCTATTTATCCGTTAATAATTTTTTTAGTCCGTCCCACCTCGGGTCTGTATCTTCTTTATTTTCTTGTATCTCTTTTGGTTGTAATTCTTCAAGCTTATCTAAAACCTCAGATTTTAATGTTCCATCAAGTACCCCAGGGTGCACTCTTTTTTGTGGAACCGCCAAAACCAGCATTTCATAGACATATTGAGCAATGTTGATTTGGTATTCTCCGTGAGGTAGAATCAAAATCTCATCGTCTTCATCATTATATTCTTCCCCGAACTTTACGACCAGTTGCAAATCTGATTCGATTTCTTGATTGTATGGTTCACTGGTAAGATCACAATTCACATTAACACTGCCCGACGCGATGATATCCAATTCCATCATGGTGTTCATCTTATCAAGAAAAGCTTTTATGTTAATTGAAGATGAATTAAACTCTTCATAACCAAAAGATTCAAAGAACGTATTATCAATTGTGTACTCAAACTCGTGTTTTCCTAACTTCAATCCTGAGAAAGGAATAAAAAACCCCTTCAACTTCTTCATTTTTACGCGTATGGTTTGTGTACCAGCCATTAAGGCGGGTGCAAAGATAGTATTTATTTGCAAAAAGCCAATCTTTAACGAAAAATATCCGTTGCTGTTAGGCAGAACGCTTTACCCTCTGTTTTTTTAGTGGATTCTTAGTAAGCTCGGCATACTCATTTCTATTTCTAAAAATACGTATCGCTGCAAATACAGCTTCTTTAAAAGAGCTTTCATCTGCCATGCCTTTTCCCGCTATTTCATAGGCCGTGCCGTGGTCTGGTGAAGTTCTTACTTTGCTGAGGCCCGCTGTAAAATTAACCCCCTTACCGAATGAAAGTGTTTTAAAAGGTATCAAACCTTGATCATGGTACGCCGCCAGTATCGCATCGAATTTTTCGTGCCCATTGGATCCAAAAAAACTATCTGCAGAATAAGGCCCATACACCAAATGCCCGTCATTGAATAATTTTTCAATAATCGGCTTCATAATTTTTTCATCTTCTTCACCAATAGTGCCGTTATCACCACTATGTGGATTAATGCCTAACAGAGCTATTTTTGGTCTACGAATACCGAAATCCATCTGCAAAGATTTGGCCATGGTTGCCACCTTTTCTTGAATCAATTTGGTGGTAATTGCTTGTGCCACATCTTTTACCGCAATATGATCGGTTAAAAGCCCTACCCTAAGTTCATCGGTAACCATGAACATTAGGCTTTCACCATATAATTCTTTCGCCAAATAATCGGTATGACCGGGAAATTTAAAATCATCGGCCTGTATGTTGTTCTTGTTTATCGGGGCGGTTACCAAAACGTCTATTTCATTTTTTTTTAGGGCTTCCACTGCCGCTCTTAAAGATTTTATAGCGTACTTTCCGCCTTCTTCCGTTGCTTGACCAAAGGCGGTTTCTGGAGTTTCTTTCCAAACATTGACCACATTGATTTTACCATCGAGTGCCTTTGCAGCATTGTGGACGCCATTAAAACTGACTTCAATACCTAAGGTCTGCTTTTGGTTTGATATGGTCTTGTTGGAAGCAAATAAAACTGGAGTGCAAAAATCGAGCATCCTGTTATCTTGAAAAGTTTTTAGCGCTACTTCACATCCAATACCATTTAAATCACCAATTGAAATGCCCAACCGTATTTTTTTACTTCCATCCATATAATCAATATTCGAATAGCTACTTTTACACTACAAAGCTAGGTAATTTCAAAAAGACATGTTTACAGGTATTATTGAGACTTTAGGAAAGGTAAAAGACTTAAAGAAAGAGGGTGAAAATCTTCATATAACAATTACGTCTAACATTACCTCAGAACTTAAAATCGACCAAAGTGTTGCGCATAACGGGGTGTGTTTGACCGTCGTTGCTATTGATAATGATTCATATACGGTTACGGCTATACAAGAAACCTTGGATAAAACGAGTTTGGGGCAATTAAAGGTTTCCGATAAAGTAAACTTGGAGCGTGCCATGGTTTTAGGTGCGCGATTAGATGGCCATATTGTTCAAGGCCATGTAGACCAAACCGCTATTTGCCAAAGTGTTGAAGAGAAAGATGGCAGTTGGGTTTTTACTTTTAAATATGATTCCTCCTTAAATAATGTAACTATTGAAAAAGGTTCGATTACCATAGATGGTACCAGTCTTACGGTGGTAGATTCTAAAAAAGACAGTTTTAGTGTAGCCATTATCCCATACACTTATGAGCATACTCGATTTAACTCCTATAAAAAAGGGACGGTTGTGAATTTAGAATTTGATGTTATTGGGAAATATGTAGCCAAGTTATTAGATTTAAGAGGTTAATAATTGAAATGCCTTGCATAAGGGCTAACAGTTTTTATTAATCATATCTCCTGTTAAAAAGACTTAAAACATAACTGTACATATGCCTTACACCTTAATAAAAATCTTACGCTTATAAAGTACATACGCCAATAGGCAATAGAAAGCAACTACACTTAACCCATAAAGTAAGGAAGAAGTTTCTAAAGACATGAATTCTTGAACATAAACCTTTTGAAACAACCATCCATGTAAGGAGTACTCACCAACCTTAATGAGCCCCATTACCTTGCTGATAAAGCTTGATAAAAAATAGAGCACAATAGCATTTGCCCCAGCGTATTTGAATATACTACCAAATTCAATTTTCTTTACATCCGTTAGGTAATAAATCAATGCTAAAACCACATTGGCCCAACCGGCGGTAACCAAAACAAAGCTGCTTGTCCACAGCGCTTTGTTAATAGGAAATACAAAATCCCATAAATGGCCTATTAATAGTAGCGACCCTCCCAGACCAAATAGTATAGTTGCCTTTTTCTTTTGTTTTGACAATAATATTAGGCCTGTGAAAATTCCTAACAACGAACTTACAATTGATGGAATTGT
>CALBVX010000053.1 GCA_937969515.1 uncultured Croceitalea sp.
GACTGTAGGGCATTTGGCTCTAATATAGCTCCTGAATTTTGGATAGAATAATATATGGTTAGAAAAGCCTTAATAGTGTTTTTTAGCATTTTCATCTTTGGTTGTGTGGATGAGGTCGATTTATCATTGGGTTCAGACGGCACTATTGAAGATATTTTAATAATTGAGGCTACAATAACAGATGAGTTTAAGAGACATCAGATAACTTTGAGCAAGATTGATACAATTCTTGATTTAGGCATAGATTCTGTTTATAATCCTTTTACGCCACCTCGTGACATAAATCCTGATTTGGTTAACTATGAAGAGAATGCTCAAGTCAACATTGTTGCAAGTTCTGGAACACAAATTAATTTTCGAGAGATTAGTCCTGGTATTTATGAGGCTCAAATACCTTTTGCGGCCCAAACTAATGAATCTTACGAACTGAAAATACAAACTGCAAATGGAAAAGGTTTTTCATCCAAAGAAGTTGAGATTTCTGGTGTTTCTAGTATCGAAAACCTATATGCCGAAAAAATGGTGAATGACCTAGGTGTGGCGGGAATAGGCATTTTTGTAGATAATAATGGGATTAATGGAACTTCTCAAAATTTCAGGTACTCTTATGATGAAACCTACAAAATAATAGCCCCTAATTGGTCGCCAAAAAAATTTAAGCTTACTAATTATGACCCATGTGCCTTGCCAGTGCCAACATATGACTTAGAAATTATAGACCAGGAGGAAGAAACCCAAGTTTGTTATAATACTGTCCAATCAAATACAATAATACAAACGCAATTACCAAATTCAACTAGTGGTATTCGGCAATTTTTAGTGAGATTTTTAGAAAGTGATGATTTCGCCATATCACATAGGTATAGTATTGAAGTCGCTCAGATGGTATCTAGTTCAGAATCATTTGGATTTTATGAGAAACTAAATAATTTCAGTCAGAATGGAAACATATTTTCTCAAGTTCAACCTGGGTTTTTAGAAGGTAATTTATCGGCAGATGATGGTAGGCAGGGAGCGGTTATAGGTTTTTTTGATGTGGTTTCGGTTTCAAAAAAACGTTTGTTTTTTAATTATGAAGATTTTTATCCTAATGAACCACTGCCTCCTTATCCCTTCAATTGTAGTTTGCTTTCCTCACCAGAGTCTCATACGAGTTACTGCTTTTCTGGCCTCAATTTTAATAACTGTCCTCAATCAATTATTGAAAACGTGGATTTAGGAATTATAACTTATGTAGGTATTAATGATGCAAACATTGGAGCATGTCCAGGGCCATATATATATGTTTCAAGAATTTGTGGTGATTGTACAACGCTTGGTAGTAATGTGATCCCAGAGTTTTGGGAAGAATAAAATACGATATGAAAAATTTTACAGTTGCACTTATACTTATTCTATTTTCGAAATTTGCGATTTCTCAATACATTATAAAAGATGGCTCAGACCTACTAAACTTGCAAAAATTGCCACAAGAAAAAATCTATGTGCATCACTCTGCCGCTATAGTATTTTCTGGAGAATATATTTATTATAAGCTGTATTGCCAAAATGCCCAAAACAATAGATTAAGCACTATTAGTTCAAATGCCTATGTAGGTCTCATTAATGAATTCGGTGACATTGTTTTTGAGCACAAGCTCAGACTTGATAAGGGAATGGCTACTGGAGATTTTTTTGTTAATACGGATGTTCCATCCGGAAATTACAAGTTAATTGCCTATACACAATGGATGAAAAATAGCGGTTTAAAACAGCTGTTTAAAGATGAAATTGTGGTAATCAACCCATATTTGGCAGATCAAAAAAGGCTGTTGGATTCATCAGGAACTATTGTTTCTGAAACTCATATTGCAATGGCTGAACCTGAAATAATAGATTCAGAAAATACAGAACTTTTTGAACTCAACACTACTGAAAACAACTTTAAAAAACGTCAAAAAGTGCTCTTGAATCTAAGAAATTTCAAGGGAAAACTTGCCCATGGTAATTATTCGGTATTAGTTCAAAAAAAGAATGAATTTGCGAACTTATCATCTCTGACCGCAGAAGAATATGGAAATCAATATTTGGATAAAGACAAATCTTTAAATAAGAGTGTGGGAGATAGTATTTTTTTACCTGAACAGCGAGGAGAACTATTTTTTGGACAAATTTTTGACAAAAAAACTCAAAAACCAGCTTCAGATAAAAATATAATCATTTCGGTGCCAGGTAAGGAATACTTATTGAAAAGTGCCATTAGCGGTCAAGACGGCTATTTCTATACTTATTTCAAAAAGGATTATAAAAATCCGAAAGTTATAGTGCAGGTTACTGATGAAGGCGATTATGATGTTGTAGTTAAAAAGCAAAAAAAACTAGATTTCTCTACAATTGAAGTTTCAGATTTTACACTTGATAAGAAATATGAAAGTGCGATAAAATCTCGAAGTATCCATAATCAAATTGAAAATAGTTTTTTTGTCGTAAAACCAGATTCAATTTTACCAAAAGATGATATCGATGTTTTTGATGGCGGTATTCCAGAGGTTTTTCATTTAGATGATTACACTCGCTTTCCAACACTTCAAGAAACCTTTGTAGAAATATTGAATACTGTAGGATATAGAAGTGGAGGGGATTATATTAGAGTAGCTCAGAAATTCGAAAAGGCCAATATAGAATACAACGATTTTCCGGCCATAATTTTAATTGACGGTGTTTTTATACCTGATCATTCTAAAATTAGGGATTTTGACGCAAATTTAATCAAGACTATAAAAGTTTTGTACGACCAGTTGGTGCTTGGCTCAAAACAATATCAAGGTTTAGTTGTGATAGAAACAAAAAATGGCGATTATTTTCAAAACTTCAAAAATGAAAATGCAAGTGTAAACGATTTAAAGCTTCCTAAAATTCAAAAGAATTACTTTAAGCAGCAATATGCCTCAGGCGATGCGCAAAATAGAATTCCTGATTATCGTGAAATACTGCTTTGGCAGCCAAACATTACAATTACAGAAAGTAATTTTCCAATTGAGTTTTATACTTCGGATATAACTGGCGATTACGAAATTAGGTTAGAGGGGTTTACAACATATGGCAAGCCAGTTTCGCTTAAAAAAACAATATTTGTTGAATAAGAAGCTCGATTTAATCTAAAGGCCATATTTTAATTATATAAATACTTGCGATGCTCATTAAAGTTTTTGGAAGCGCCGTATTCGGCGTTGAAGCGACTACAATTACAGTTGAAGTTAACGTGGATAAAGGAATAGGCTATCATCTTGTTGGTCTACCGGATAATGCGATTAAAGAAAGTAATTATAGAATAGCTGCCGCTTTGCAGAATAATGGCTATAAGATTCCTGGTAAAAAAATCACTATTAATATGGCTCCTGCCGATTTGAGAAAAGAGGGGTCCGCTTATGATTTAACGCTTGCTTTAGGAATTTTAGCTGCTTCAAATCAAATTAAGTCAGAAGATATAGAAAAGTACCTTATCATGGGAGAACTTTCATTAGATGGGAGCTTACAACCTATAAAAGGGGCATTACCTATCGCGATTAAGGCGCAAGAAGAAGGTTACAAGGGTTTTATCCTTCCTTTACAAAATGCAAAAGAGGCAGCTATAGTAAGTGATTTAGAGGTGTATGGAGTTGAGAATATAAAAGAAGTAATTGACTTTTTTGACACACAAAAACCATTAGAGCAGACCATTATTGATACTAGGGCAGAGTTCTATAAAAGCTTAGATTTTCCTGAGTTTGACTTTTCTGATGTAAAAGGTCAAGAAAGTATAAAACGTTGTATGGAGATTGCAGCAGCTGGTGGACATAATATTATTTTAATTGGACCTCCTGGAGCCGGAAAAACGATGTTGGCTAAAAGGCTTCCATCAATTCTTCCCCCGATGACTTTACATGAAGCTTTGGAAACCACCAAAATTCATAGTGTCGTTGGTAAGATCAAGAATATGGGCTTAATGAGTCAGCGCCCATTTCGCTCCCCGCACCATACGATTTCAGATGTTGCGCTTGTTGGTGGTGGGGCTTATCCGCAACCTGGCGAAATATCGCTTTCACACAATGGCGTTTTGTTCTTAGATGAATTACCTGAATTTAAAAGGGGCGTATTAGAAGTAATGCGCCAGCCTTTGGAGGATAGGGAAGTGACCATATCAAGGGCTCGATTTACTGTGACCTACCCCAGCAGTTTTATGTTGGTTGCTAGTATGAATCCAAGTCCTGGCGGGTATTTTAACGACCCAGATGCACCGGTTACATCTTCGCCAGCTGAAATGCAGCGCTACCTTAGCAAAATATCTGGGCCTTTATTGGATAGAATAGATATTCATATTGAAGTGACTCCGGTTCCGTTCGATAAATTATCCGAAGAGCGAAAAGGGGAGGGTAGTGTTGAAATAAGAAAACGGGTTACCGCAGCTCG
>CALBVX010000054.1 GCA_937969515.1 uncultured Croceitalea sp.
GAAGCAATTTTTTATTTCGGGAGAAGAAATGAAGTAGCTAAAACTATTGCTTATGATCAGATTGGTTCAACCGATAGGGAAATCTATTTTGCCTTAAGAGCAAGCTACCGAAGTGTGTTCTACAACGGTCTTATTGAAGGCAATCTATTTGGTGACAATTCTCCAGTATTAAAAGAGCCTTCCAGTGGTATCTGGCGTTTAGGTTTTGATTTTTACCATCGTTTTCAGCGAAATGACTATAAATTCGGATTGCGCTACAACTCCGCCGAAACACAACTTTCACGAAAACATAAATATGTAATGCTCTCGTACGGGCTTCGTTTTTAAACGAAAAAACCTGTCGCATAAACGACAGGCTTCATCCATATACTATTTAAAAAAAGAATTAGTCTCTTCCACCAAAAACTTGCAGTCCCCAGTAGACTAAGGTCGCCAAAGAGCCTATTGCTGCAACCAAGTACGTTCTTGCTGCCCATTTTAAAGCATCTTCAGAACCTTTGTATTCTTGTTGGGTTACTATGTTTTTTTGTTTTAACCACTTTAACGCACGATTACTCGCATCATATTCAACAGGAAGCGTAATAAAGCTGAATAAAGTCGCGAAAGACATCATCACCAGACCGGCAACTGCTACCCAATACCCTAATCCGATACCTGCAGCGGCTCCCAAAGCCAAACCTCCAAAGACTACCCAAGTGGACATACCTGAAGTTACACTAACTATCGGGACAAGCTTAGAACGCATTCCTAACCATTCGTAGGCTTGTGCATGTTGCACTGCATGACCTACTTCATGTGCAGCAACTGCAGCAGCAGCCGCATTGCGCTGACTGTAAACCCCTTCACTTAAGTTTACCGTTTTATTTTTTGGATTGTAGTGATCAGTAAGCATTCCCCCCGTTGAAACAACTTTTACATCCCTGATGCCATGGTCGTCCAACATTTTTTGGGCTATTTCTGCGCCACTCATACCATTTTGTAAATGCACTTTTGAATAGTGCTTAAATTTACTCTTTAATCTACTGCTTACTATCCAGCTGACAAGCGCAATTGCACCTATCAATATATAATATTCCATCATAATTTTATCGTTTTATACTTTAAATATAACAACTAAAACGCAAAAACCCCGCCATTTTAGAGCGAGGTTCTTAATACTGCCAAATTGCTGGTTATACCAATACAGGTGTATCCCAGTTAAAAGCTTCGTTTATTTCTTTATAAACCACTTTTCCTTCAATGATATTTAATCCTTTTTGTAAAGATTTATCTTTTTCGCATGCACTTTGCCAACCTAGATTTGCAAGCTTAAGCACATAAGGCAAGGTTACATTGGTCAGCGCAACGGTTGAAGTATAGGGCACCGCACCAGGCATATTTGCCACACAATAATGTACTACATCATCAATAATGTAAATAGGGTCTTCATGGGTGGTAGCTTTTGTTGTTTCCACACAACCTCCCTGATCTACAGCCACATCGACAATTACAGTACCTGGGCGCATTTCTTTAAGCATATCCCTAGTGATAAGGTTAGGAGCTTTTGCCCCTTTTAATAACACCCCACCAACAATCAAATCGTGCGTTTTTATATGTTTTCTAATACTGTATTCGTTGGAAAAGTCGGTAACTACATGAGGTGGCATCACATCGTTCACATAGCGTAAACGCTTCATATTCACATCCATTATGGTAACATGGGCCCCCAGACCTGCTGCCATTTTTGCAGCTTGAATGCCAACAACTCCAGCGCCAAGTACTAAAACCTTACCTGGTGCTACACCTGGCACTCCTCCTAAAAGTAGCCCCCTGCCTTTTGCAGGTTTTTCTAAGTATTTGGCCCCTTGCTGTATAGCCATTCTACCGGCCACTTCAGACATTGGGGTCAATAAGGGTAAGGTGCCTTCTTCATCTTCAACAGTTTCGTAAGCGATACATATTCCCTTTTGCTTGATCATTGCCTTGGTAAGTGGCTCACTTGAGGCAAAATGAAAATACGTAAATATAATCTGCCCTTCCTGTACCAAATCATATTCTTCAGCTATAGGTTCTTTTACCTTCACTATCATTTCACTCATGGCATATACTTGGCCAATCGTATCTAAAATAGTAGCTCCGGCCTGTTGGTAATCTTTATTAAAAAAACCACTACCATCACCTGCACCAGATTGTACATAAACGGTATGATTGTTCTTTACCAATTCAAAAACACCGGCCGGTGTCATACCTACACGACTTTCATTGTTCTTAATCTCTTTGGGTACGCCTACTATCATCTTTGTATTTATATTGATTAATGCATCAAAAATGAATTAAATAATTGACCGAAGGAAGAAAAAATCGATAAAATGCAGATAATTTAACTTAAAAAGTATATTTATAAATATATAACCCCTATTTTTATAGGGTTAATTTCATAATTATATAGTTAATTTTATTTTGACCCCTATTTTTTTAGGGGTCTTTTATTTATATTTAATTTTAGCTATAATGATAAATAATTCGAATACAGTTGTAATTGTATTGGCAACCATCACACTCAAATTGTTTATAGCAATACCATAAATTAGCCATAACACTGTTCCTATAATAAAAACCATGTACATCGTTAAGGAAATATCTTTGGTAGATTTAAACTTCCAAGCTTTATAGACTTGCGGGATAAATGATGACGTAGTCAAGGCGGCCGCAATAAGCCCTAAAATTTCAATTTTCTCCATGGTAACTAATTGTCATACTCATCGTGTAGAAGTAGTGCTAGACTATAAATTAACGTTTTAACAGCACTTCGACAAGCTGAGTGTGAGAGCTTCTGCGGGATATTATCCTACAATATTCACAATTTTACCAGGAACCACAATAACTTTTTTAGGCGTACGCCCTTGTAGTTGCGCCTGTGTTTTTTCATGGTTCATTACAGCAGCCTCTATCTCATCTTTAGACATATCTAATGGCAGTTCCATAGTAAAGCGCATTTTTCCATTAAAGGAAATTGGGTATTCTTTACTACTTTCTACTAAATAAGAAGCTTCAAATTTTGGAAAAGGCGCCTCAGAAATTGATGAATTATGCCCCAACTTTCCCCAAAGTTCTTCGGCAATATGCGGTGCATAAGGCGAAACCAAAACCGCCAAAGGCTCTAAAATAGCTTTGCTCGTACATTTTTGAGCCGTTAATTCATTTACACAGATCATAAAGGTAGAGACCGATGTATTGAAGCTAAAGTTTTCAATATCTTCTTCTACTTTTTTGATGGTTTTATGTAACGTTTTCAAATTTTCCTTTGACGGTTCTTATTT
>CALBVX010000055.1 GCA_937969515.1 uncultured Croceitalea sp.
AACCCTCGCTCTTTGCACATGCCAATTGCCTTTACGCAATTGCAATTGAGCAAGTTCTGTATAATTCTTTCTTGTAAGATCATCATAACTTCCTTGGAACAAAACAACGTAATAACTCCATGTTAAGTTTATATATTATTGCCATTTGTCATCGTAAAAAATAGGGTGTATTTTATTGTATTTCAGTGTTTTAAATCGTCATTAATTACAATAAGTATAGTATATTTAGCTAGTAAATTTAAAAAGGTTAGCCTAAGAGGTTATATATTTAAATTAAAGCTAAGACAGCGTTAATTATTTAGTATCATGAGCAAAGAAAAGGTTCAAATTTTTGACACTACGTTAAGAGATGGCGAGCAAGTACCAGGATGTAAATTAGATACGGAACAAAAATTAATCATCGCAGAACGACTTGAATTATTAGGGGTGGATATTATTGAAGCGGGGTTCCCCATTTCAAGTCCAGGAGATTTTAAATCGGTCACAGAAATTTCCAAATTAATTAAAAAGGACATCACTATTTGCGGACTTACACGAGCTGTTAAAAAAGATATAGAAGTCGCTGCAGAGGCACTTAAATTTGCGAAAAAGCCAAGAATACATACGGGTATCGGCACCTCTGAATCTCACATTAAACATAAATTCAATTCGAACAAAGGGGCCATAATTGAAAAAGCTGTTGCTGCCGTGTCCTATGCGAAATCATTCGTTGAGGATGTAGAATTTTTTGCCGAAGATGCGGGTAGAACAGACAACGAGTTTCTTGCTCAAATTTGTGAGGCTCTTATTAAAGTTGGCGTTACTGTTCTAAATATTCCTGACACTACCGGTTATTGTTTACCTGAGGAATATGGGGCCAAAATAAGATATCTGAAAGAAAATGTAAAAGATATTGACAAGGTCACGCTTTCATGCCATTGTCACAATGATCTCGGACTTGCCACCGCTAATTCCATAGCTGGAGTTGTAAACGGCGCACGGCAAATTGAATGCACCATAAATGGAATTGGAGAACGCGCAGGAAATACCTCGTTAGAAGAAGTGGTAATGATAATGAGGCAACATCCTACTCTTGGCCTTGACACCAATATCAATAGTAAACTGCTATATAGTACTAGCCAAATGGTTTCTCAAAAAATGGGAATGAACGTACAACCCAATAAAGCTATAGTCGGCGCCAATGCATTTGCTCATAGTTCTGGTATTCACCAAGATGGTGTTATCAAAAACCGGGAAACCTATGAAATTATCGATCCTGCTGATGTTGGTGTGGATGAGTCTTCCATTGTGCTTACGGCGAGAAGTGGTAGAGCGGCTTTGGCTTATCGAGCCAAACTAGTTGGTTATGAACTAACCAAATTACAATTAGATAAGGTTTATAAGGAATTCTTGACCTATGCCGATGCCAAAAAAGAAGTTGTGGATAACGATATACATGAAATTGTAGCTGCAACAGACATAGGTATTGAAGGGCTAGCAAGTAAGTGATATATTCTCTTATAAATAAATCACTATAATGTTGGGGTTTACATTAAGAATTACTCCTCAATCAAAATCTCCAACAATTGAATGGCCGCATCACTAATTTTGGTTCCAGGGCCGAAAACTGCAACCGCACCAGCATCATATAAAAACTGATAATCTTGTTTGGGAATCACGCCACCTACAATCACCATAATATCTTCACGATCGTAATTTTTTAATTCTTCAATTACAGCGGGAACTAAGGTCTTATGACCTGCAGCTAAGGAAGATACACCTAGAATATGCACATCATTCTCGACAGCTTGTTTAGCGGCTTCTTCGGGAGTTTGAAACAACGGGCCTATATCAACATCAAAGCCTAAATCAGCATATCCTGTTGCTACTACTTTAGCGCCTCTATCATGACCGTCTTGTCCCATCTTCGCTATCATAATACGAGGGCGACGACCATCTTGCTCAGCAAATTGGTCGGTCATGGCCTTGGCCTTTTCAAAACTTTTATCGTCTTTAATTTCTTTTGAATACACGCCTGAAAATGAATTGATAGTTGCTTTATGTCTGCCAAAAATTTCTTCAAGGGCCGAACTAATTTCCCCAAGGGTCGCTCTAAATCTGGCAGCATTTACAGCTAAAGCTAGTAAATTTTTATCCGCAGGCAAGTTTTCATCATCGGATTCCATTTTCAATCTAGCAGCTTCTGTCAATTCAGCTAAAGCTGTTTTAACAGCGGCTTCATCTCTAGACTTTTTAATACGAGCCAAACGCTCTAACTGCTGTCTTCGAACTTCTTGATTGTCGACTTCCAAAATGTGAAGCTCATCTTCTTCTTCTAATCGATATTTATTTACACCTACAATTACATCTTGCGTGCTATCAATTCGCGCTTGTTTTCTAGCGGCCGCTTGTTCAATACGCATTTTGGGAATTCCCGCCTCAATCGCTTTGGTCATTCCTCCCAATTCTTCCACTTCTTGTATTAATGCCCACGCTTTTTCTGCTATTTGCTCCGTAAGATATTCAACGTAATAACTGCCTGCCCAAGGGTCAACTGTTTTAGTAATTTTGGTTTCTTCCTGTAAAAAGATCTGTGTTTCTCTAGCGATTCGGGCCGAAAAATCTGTTGGTAAGGCAATAGCCTCATCCAAGGCATTGGTATGTAAACTTTGTGTTCCTCCTAAAATCGCGGCTGTTGCCTCTATTGTAGTTCGAGCGACATTGTTGAAGGGATCTTGCTCAGTTAAACTCCATCCACTGGTTTGACAATGCGTACGTAATGCTAAGGATTTTTGATTCTTCGGGTTGAATTGCTTTACCAATTTTGCCCACAACATTCGGGCAGCTCGCATTTTGGCAATCTCCATAAAATGGTTCATCCCAATTCCCCAGAAAAAAGATAAACGGGGAGCGAAATTATCAATTTGTAGTCCTGCTTTGAGTCCTGTTTTGATGTACTCCAATCCGTCAGCTAAGGTGTATGCCAATTCAATGTCAGCAGACGCCCCCGCTTCATGCATATGATATCCGGAGATACTAATACTATTGAACTTGGGCATAAACTGACTTGTATATTCAAAGATATCTGCTACCAATTGCATAGAGGGTTTAGGCGGATAGATGTAGGTATTCCGCACCATAAATTCCTTAAGGATATCATTTTGAATAGTTCCCGCTAACAGGGCTTGGTCAACCCCTTGTTCTTCCGCGGCAACAATGTAAAATGCCATTATGGGTAGAACTGCCCCGTTCATTGTCATGGAAACAGACATCTTATCCAACGGAATTTCATCGAATAAAATCTTCATATCCTCTACAGAATCGATAGCAACGCCCGCTTTTCCAACATCACCAACAACACGTTCATGGTCACTATCATACCCACGGTGGGTGGGTAAATCAAAAGCTACCGAAAGTCCCTTTTGACCTCCCTTTAAATTTCTTCTATAAAAGGCATTACTCTCTTCGGCAGTCGAGAAACCAGCATACTGTCTAATCGTCCAAGGTCTGCGAACGTACATGGTGGAATACGGCCCTCGCAAGTAGGGCGAAATTCCCGCTGCAAAATTCAGGTGTTCTGCCGAAGCAATATCTTCTTTGCTGAAAGAGGGTTTTATATCTATTTTTTCGGCAGTCTCGAAAGCTAGCTTGTTCGGCTTCTGGCCGGAGTCTGTTCTGAGCTCAGTTGAAGGGCTCGAACCGATAGACGATTTTTTAAGAGATAGATTTTGTACATCTTTTCTACTCATCATCCAATCGTTTTTGTTCTACTTCCTCTGCCAAACGTTTTTCAAGAATAGGTTGAATCAATGTTTTTCGGGGATTGGTTTTCAAAAATGGATACACCTCAATCGTATCTTTCATTTTATCGCCCTCGTTTTGATATCGGTTTGTTCCTATCAAAACTTCTTCTCCCCCTAAAAACTTTTCTTGTTCTTTTGAAGCACTTTCAGCAATTTTTCTTTGAATGGTATGTTCCTTTAACTGCTTGAGAAAGCCACCACCCTTTTCAATCGATTTAAACAGTTCCAAAGCTTTTTCCGTCAATTGTGCCGTTAAGCTTTCAATGTAATATGCCCCATCGGCCGCATTATTAACTTTATCAAAATAGCTTTCATTTTTTAATAAGAGTAATTGATTCAGCGCGATACGCTCCCCGAACTCATTATCCTTGTGATAAATGGTATCATAAGGCAAATTGACCACACGGTCGGCTCCTCCTAGAACTGCCGACATACACTCTGAAGTCGTGCGGAGCATATTCGTATTATAGTCGTATAGCGTTTTATTTCTTCGTGTCGGATAGGCAACAATATGGCATTCTGTATCAAAATCATAGAATTCAACAAGAGTAATCCATAACCGGCGTAAAGCTCTGAGTTTAGCAATTTCAAAGAAGTAATTTGTTCCGACCGAGACCTTAAAGGTTATTGTTTTTGGGCGTTCCGTTTCGGTCTGAAAGATATTCAAATATTCATTCGCATGTGCTAACGTATAGGCTAGTTGCTGAACCATATTGGCTCCAGCATTCTGGTATAAAGCTAGGTTGACACTTACTATATTCTGTGCTTCACCGGCAAGTATCTTTTTGAGCATTGCGACGTCTTTTTCCCAACCTTCAAACCAATTTCCCGATTTGGCCAATTGACCAATAGGGTCTAGATTTAAGTATATGTTTTCTAGGGAGTCACTACAAAATTGAACTAACGCCTGCACATATTCATGAGACAAAAATTCAAGTTTTACATAAACAGAAACCGCATTAAGGTCAATATTCTTTAATAGGCTTTCTACTTTTATCTCTTCAGATGGAATTACAAAACTCAAACTCTCCACCCCTCTTTGTAAGGCTTTTAATGCTTTCTTATTGGCCAACTCTGCATTACCGGCATATATCTTTTGGCCTACACTCCAGCCCTTTTTACTCGTCAAGTTGTTGAAAGTTGCAACGGCATCGTCGGCATGATAAAAGGGTTTCACTTTGATTCCCTCAGGAGAATCCCAAACTAAGGTTTCGTTATAATCGGCTCCCTTCAAGTCTACCTGTATTTTCTGTTTCCATTCTTTGGCAGAAACAGGAGAGAATTCATCAAATAAAGGGGTTTTACTCATGACCCTAGAATTATTTTACAAAGGAATATTTCCATGCTTTTTCTTTGGCAAGGTAGCTACTTTGTTTTGAAGTGCTGTATATGCTTTTATCAATTTTCTTCGGGTATTCTTCGGAAGAATTACCTCATCAATAAATCCTCTTTCAGCCGCACTATATGGATTTGCAAATTTTTCGGCATATTCGGCCTCCTTTTCAGCTAGCTTCGCTTCGGGGTCTTTCGCAGAGCCAATCTCTTTTCTAAAGATAATTTCACTTGCTCCTTTAGCACCCATCACCGCAATTTCTGCCCCAGGCCATGCATAATTTAAGTCGGCACCAATATGTTTTGAATTCATAACGTCATAAGCCCCACCATAAGCTTTTCTTGTAATGACAGTAACTTTTGGTACGGTAGCTTCACTTAATGCATATAACAATTTAGCGCCATTAGTAATGATACCATTCCATTCTTGGTCGGTACCAGGTAAGAATCCCGGAACATCGACTAAGACTAACAACGGAACATTGAAACAGTCACAAAAACGTGTAAAACGTGCGGCTTTCTTTGAGCTTTCTACGTCTAAAACTCCAGCTAAGCTCATCGGTTGGTTGGCGACAATTCCAATACTTTTTCCTCCCAAACGAGCAAAACCGACAACAATGTTATCTGCATAATCTTTATGAATTTCAAAGAAAGTATCCGCATCGATTAGGCCGTTAATCACATGACGCATGTCATAGGGTTGATTGGGGTTTTCGGGAACAATACTTTCCAACTCCTCACGAATTTCGTCTTTAATATCAAAAGGAATATCATCGGGTACATCCTCACAGTTCTGAGGCATGTAACTTAACATCTGCTTTATTTGATTAATACATTGAATATCATTCGCGGCCGTCAAATGCGTTACCCCTGACTTTGTAGCGTGAGTAGAAGCACCCCCCAATTCTTCAGAAGTCACTTCTTCATTGGTCACTGTCTTCACCACATTCGGACCTGTAACAAACATATAACTTGAATTTTCTACCATCAAGGTAAAATCAGTCATTGCAGGAGAATATACAGCTCCACCTGCGCAGGGGCCCATGATTGCAGATATTTGAGGAATGACCCCCGAGGCCATCACATTTCTATGAAAGATATCTGCGTAGCCTCCAAGGGAGCGAACCCCCTCTTGAATGCGTGCACCACCACTATCATTTAATCCAACAACAGGCACGCCTATTTTCATCGCCATGTCCATTATCTTACAGATTTTTTCAGCGTGGGTTTCCGATAGTGCTCCACCAAAAACTGTAAAATCTTGGGCAAAGACGCATATCTGTCTTCCGTTTACCGTGCCATAACCCGTTACTACTCCATCACCGTAAAAGACTTGTTTTTCCATACCAAAGTCCTTCGTTCGGTGGGTCACTAAGGCTCCCATTTCTTCAAAAGAACCTTCATCTAATAAAAAATGAACGCGCTCGCGAGCCGTCAGTTTTCCCTTGGCATGTTGCTTATCAATGCGTTCTTGACCACCTCCTACACGGGCTTGCTCTAACTTATCTGCTAAAATCTGTTTTTTATCTTTCATCTGTACATTTTCATTGTTGGTAATAGGTCAGATGTAATTCGCCAAAAACCCGATACCTTAATTTTACCGTTATTATTGTGGCTCATTTCATTCTTGGTCTACAATCGATTCACAAAAATTACATCCCTCGTTTATGCCAATTCGAGGAAACGGTAGTTGGAGTTTTTAATGTCTTTTGATTTTCTAGGTACAGTTTGAGCGCAATCTTGGCAGCAATCTCTTTCTCATCATTATACTGTTCTTCAAGCTGTTCTGCGGCATAGTAATTTTTCACAAAATGCGTATCAAAATTACCTGAAGTAAATGCTTCATGCTCGCACACAAATTTTCCAAAAGGAAGTGTTGTTGCCACGCCTTCTACTTTATAATCATCAATAGCTTTTATCATCAACTGAATAGCTTCTTCACGCGTTTTACCATAGGTAATCAGCTTGGAAATCATCGGGTCATAATAGATGGGCACTTCCATACCTTCTTCGAAACCATCATCTACACGAATTCCATTACCCTCAGGTGCTCGGTACGTCGACAAGGTTCCGATACTGGGCATGAAATTCTCCAGGGGGTCTTCTGCATATACGCGAAGTTCAAGGGCATGACCACTGATTTTCAAATCATCTTG
>CALBVX010000056.1 GCA_937969515.1 uncultured Croceitalea sp.
ACAGGTAGGTTTTCCTAAACCTTTCTAAATCTGCATACATACATTGCCCAAAAATCCTACTTTTGGCTAAATTCTTATGGATTTGAGAAACATATTCTTTTTTCTAGCACTCTTTTCTTTTTTGTATTCCAAAGGTCAAGAACAACCCAAACCGAAAGGAAGACAGATTAATATAGTTTACGGAGCCAACTTTACCAAGGACGAAGAAAAATTTCCTGGAGCCTCTATTTTCAGTAAAGACGATGAGCGCCAAGTTCAATTTGAACATCAAGGAGCCGACTTATGGTGTGATATCGCTATTTTTTATTCCAAAGAGAATCGATTGAAAGCCATTGGCAATGTGCGAATGCAACAAGGTGACTCTATCGAAATGAATAGTGGTAAGATGGATTATAATGGCGATACCAAACTTGCTAAGGCTTGGGAAAAGGTCGACTTAGCTGATGGACAAATGACTTTAACTACGGATACATTATACTTTAATCGTGAAAAGCAAGAATCGTATTACCGCTCAGGGGGCAAGGTTGTAGATTCTGTAAACGTGCTGACCAGTATTATCGGAACTTACTTCACAGAATTAAAAAAAGTACAGTTCCGTAAAAACGTTCATATCGACAATCCTGAATACACCATTGATTCAGAACAACTGGATTATTACAGGGTCTCGAAAAACGCATATATGTACGGTCCCTCGACCATAGTTGGTGATGAGTATACTATTTATTGTGAACGTGGATTTTACGATACTAAAATAGAACAAGGTTACGGCGTAAAAAACACGACCATCAACTACAGCAATAGAATTATTGAAGGAGATAGTGTCTATTTTGACAAAGTAACTTCTTTCGCTTCTGCGACCAACAATATTATAGTTACAGATACTATTAATAAAGGGATAATAAGAGCCCACTATGCGGAGATTTTCAAAGAAAAAGATTCTGTTTTTGCAACAAAAAGAGCGGTAGCTATAAATCTTGTGGAGCAAGATTCCATTTACATTCATGGAGATACATTAATGGTCACGGGAAGGCCTGAAGAACGTATTTTAAGGGCATTTCGCAATGCTAAATTTTATAAAACCGATTTAAGCGGCAAATGCGATTCTATACATTCTGAACAAAAAACAGGTATAACCCAACTAATTACCGATCCTATTTTATGGAATGTCGATAATCAAATGACCGGTGATAGCATTCATTTAATATCCGATTTAGAAACTGAAAAATTAGACTCTCTTAAAGTCATTAATAATGCTTTTATTATTGCCCTTGACACCATTAGTAAAACAGGGTACAATCAAGCAAAAGGAAAAGATTTATTCGGAAAGTTTATTGATAATTCACTAGAGGTCATTGATTTGGTCAAAAACACCGAGGTCATTTACTACATGTACAACGATGACCAAGAACTTATCGGTATCGACAAGACCATATGCAGCAAAATTAGAATGCATATGAAAAATAACGATATCGATGAACTTATTTTTTACGTGAATCCTGATGGTGATATTTTTCCAGAAAAAGATTTACCCGTAGACAGTAGAAAATTAAAGGGTTTTATTTGGCGCGGTGAAGAACGTATTCTAAACAAAGAAGCTATTTTTGATGAGGATGATAACAATATTACCTTAGTAAAAATCAGGGGTATTGATGATGAAGTGGATATCGATACCGAAGAACAAGAGCGTAGCGGCAATGGCAAACCTGCTACAAAAATTTCTAAGATCAACACCAAAGCGACCAAACCCAAGCGCCCTGTTCTCAAAAAAGTGGGAAGTTAATTTATGAAGGATGATTTCTTCAAATATCAGGCTCAGACCACATCACATCCTCTTGCATTAGAAATTGCACATGCTAAGGGAAGTTACATATACGACACGGACGGCAACGCACATTTAGATTTTGTTGCTGGCGTATCAGCATGTTGCTTAGGGCATTGCCACCCTAAAGTTGTGCAGGCTATAAAATCGCAGACCGATAAATATATGCATGTCATGGTCTACGGTGAATACGTGCAAGAACCAGCTGTAGCCTATACAAAGCTGTTGGCGTCACATCTGCCCAAAAACCTAGAGACCACCTATTTGGTCAATTCTGGCACTGAAGCGATTGAAGGTGCATTAAAGTTAGCCCGAAGATATACCGGTCGCTCAGAGCTTATTGCGGCAAATAATGCATATCATGGTAACACGATGGGCAGTCTAAGTGTAACGGGGTATGAGGCAAGAAAGAGCGCATTCCGTCCATTAATTCCAGATGTAAGGTTTATTCAATTCAACTCAGTTTCAGATCTCAAGAAAATTACCAAAAAAACTGCCACCGTTCTTTTAGAAACCATTCAAGGCGGTGCTGGTTTTATACTTCCAAAAAATGAATACTTAAAAAAGGTGAGGCAACGCTGCAATGAGATGGGCGCATTGCTGATTTTAGATGAAATTCAACCCGGTTTCGGAAGAACCGGAAAGCTATTCGCTTTTGAGCATTTTGATATTACACCTGACATTTTGGTTGTCGGAAAAGGCATGGCATCTGGTCTCCCCGTAGGAGCTTTTATAGCCTCACACAAAATGATGGCAACATTACAAGAGCATCCAAAATTAGGGCACATTACCACTTTTGGCGGTAATCCTGTCATTGCAGCCGCAAGTTTAGCAACGCTAAAAGAAGTGACTGAAAGTCAACTAATTACCTATACTTTAGAAAAAGAACGACTATTTCGTTCTCTTTTGGTACACCCTTTGATTAAAGAAGTAAGAGGCAAGGGCTTAATGTTGGCCTTGCTGTTCGAGAAAGTAGAAATTGTTAATTATTTAGTGTTGGAGGCAGCAAAGAAAAGGCTTATTTTATTCTGGCTGTTATTTGAACCAAAAGCGGTGAGAATATCACCTCCGTTGACAATTTCTGATGAAGAAATAAAGATAGGTTGTCTACAAATAGTTGATTTATTGAATGCTTATCAATAGAACACTGTTAACTAATTTGTTGATAACAAACCCAAATCGCGGGCTTACAACTAGTCATTAAAAGGCTAATTTTAAGTTCATAGTTAATTCATAAAACGTGCCTATGGCGTTAGAACCTAACGAAAAACCTGAAAGTACCGTACATAAATTCGAATCTATGCTAAAGACAGACGATGTCTATTTCTTTGATGCAGAAGATTTTGAAGATATTATTCACCATTATTTAAATGCAGGAAAAGTTTCTTTAGGTAAAAAAGCGATACAAATTGGGTTACAGCAGCACCCAAACGCCATGGAATTAAAGCTTTTGCGTGTTGAAGTTCTTGTGTTTGAGGACCAATTTGAGGCCGCAGAGAAAATACTGGATGAGCTTCAAACCATAGATTCCCGCAACGAAGAAATTTATATTCAGCGAGCAAATATCCTTTCTAAACAAGATGATCATCAAGGAGCAGTGAACATGCTATTAGAAGCATTACATATTGCCGATAATAGTTTTGATATTTATTCACTTTTAGGAATGGAATATCTGTTTATGGATGACTTTGAAAGTGCCAAAAAGAACTTCATCAAGTGTGTAGAAGTTGATGATTCAGACTATTCTTCCTTATACAATGTGGTGTATTGTTTTGAGTTTTTAGAGGACTTCGACGGAGGCATTAAATACCTCAACGATTATTTAGAACGAAATCCGTATTCAGAAGTAGCTTGGCATCAATTGGGCAAAATGTACATTTCAAAGGGAATGGATAAAGAAGCCTTGACCTCTTTTGACTTTGCCATTATTTCTGATGACTCATTTTTAGGTGCCTACTTTGAAAAGGGGAAAGTTCAAGAAAAATTAGGCAACTACAACGAGGCCATAGAAAGTTATGAGACTACAATAAATATTGATGACCCTACTTCTCATGCATACCTACGAATAGGTAAGTGTCACGAAAAGTTAGGTAATGATGATTTAGCGAAATACTACTACTATAATACGGTACATGAAGACCCACTGCTTGACAAAGGTTGGCTGGCCATTACCGAATTTTATTTTAGAAAAGAAGAGTATTCGCAGGCTTTAAAATATGTGAACAAGGCTATAAATATTGACGGTGAAAACCCAATGTACTGGCAAAGAAGTGCTCAAATATATACAGCTTTAGAAAATTACGACGAGGCCGATTTTGCCTTTAAGCAAGCGGTTGACTTAGGCAATTATGAATTAAAGACTTGGTTAGATTGGGCATTGGTACTTCAAAAAATGACAGATTTTAACTCTGCGGTTCAAGTGGTGTTGCAAGGCCTAGAGTTTTATCCAGAAAGTGCTGAACTTAATTTTAAGCTAGCGGGATTGTATTTGAAACTGACCAATGAAGAAAAAGCAAAAGAAAAGTTTATATCCGCTTTACAATTAGACACCAAAAAAATAACCCTTTTTGAAGAAGATTTCCCTGAGTATGCACGTTTGACTTGGGTCAAGGATGCATTTAAAGTTCATAAAAAAGCTTCCACATAAAACGAAATAAATGAGTTCACGAAAACTGGTCGATTACGTTGTAATCACCTTAAAAGGCATGGCTATGGGTGCCGCCGATGTAGTACCAGGGGTTTCCGGGGGAACTATTGCCTTTATATCGGGGATTTATGAAGAGTTGATCAATTCTATCAATACTATCAATTTCGGACTCTTCAATATCTTAAAAAAAGATGGAATAAAAGCATGCTGGCAAAAACTTAATGGCAACTTTTTATTAGCCCTATTCTTGGGTATTTTTATAAGTCTCTTTTCTCTTGCCAAGTTTTTAAGTTGGTTATTGGAGAACAAACCCATCTTGCTTTGGTCCTTTTTCTTTGGCTTGGTATTGGCCAGTATTTTCTTAGTGGGCAAAGAAATCAAAAAATGGAATTGGCTTGCTGTACTGGTTTTACTGGTAGGTGCGGCCACAGCCTATTTTATAACCACCTTGCCACCCAATGAAAACGTAGACAGTCTTCCCTTTCTTTTCCTTTCTGGAGCTCTAGCGGTTTGCGCCATGATTTTACCCGGTATTTCGGGGGCTTTTATTTTAGTGCTTTTAGGATCTTATAAGACCATTTTAGATGCAGTTCATGAAAGGGACGTTAAGATGGTAGTTACAGTGGCCCTAGGCGCGGTATTTGGCTTGTTGAGTTTTGCCCGCTTATTAAAATGGATGTTCAAAAACTACAGAAATACGACCCTGGCCTTATTGACCGGATTTATTTTAGGTTCTCTAAACAAAATATGGCCTTGGAAAAAAGTACTGGAAACGAAAGTTTTTGGTGACAAGACAATTGTCATTGCCGAGAAAAACGTATTACCCAGCACATTTGAAGGAGACCCACAATTAATACTTGCAATTGGTTTAGCAATCACCGGTTTTTCGCTTATTTTTATCCTTGAAAGGATAGCCTCTAAAAAATAATGAGGCTCGCAAGCGAATGCATCAGCAACGAACACTAATTGATAATATCTTTCTAGTCATTAAAGGGCTATTCATGGGGGCTGCCAATAAAGTTCCCGGAGTATCCGGGGGTATTGTAGCTTTCGTTGGTGGGTTTTATGAAGAGTTCATCTATTCATTACAAAAGATAAATGTAAAGGCCCTTAAACTACTCCTAAACGGTAGATTCAAAAGTTTTTACCGATATACAAATGGTGCTTTTCTAACCTTACTTATCTTGGGTATGCTCATAAGTTATTTTAGCATATCACAGCTTTTAGATTACTTTTTAGAAAAGAAAGAACTATTTGTTTGGGCTGCTTTTTTTGGAATGGTCTTGGGTTCCATTTACTATATCTCAAAAGATTATGAACACTGGAACAGAAAAACTATTTCGGCAGGAATTATAGGGCTATTGGTTGGTATATCAATTAGCTTTTTAAACCCTGCCAAAGAAAACGATAACTTATTCTTTATATTCTTTTGCGGTATTATAAGTGTTTCAGGCATGACACTTCCAGGCTTATCAGGTTCTTTTATTTTAATTCTTTTAGGAAACTATGTGCTCTTACTTGTAGATTCGGTCAATGCACTTTACCTAAGCTTTGCCGAAATTTTTAGAGGTGATTTTAGCTTTCTTAAGAATTCGGCCAGAATGGACACTTTGGTTATTTTAGGGGTTTTTACGCTTGGCTCCGCCACCGGTCTTGTCACCTTATCACATGTTTTAGGTTATGTTTTAAAACGCTACAAAGAAATTACAACTGCGGTTATTATTGGCTTTATAACAGGCTCGCTTGGTGTAATATGGCCTTGGAAACGAACTATTTTTAAAGAAGATCCACTAGGGAACGTAGTTTATGATACTAACGGAGATGAGATTATTCTTAACTACCAAAGGTATTTGCCAGATGTTACAAAAATGGAAACGTGGGGGGCAGTATTCTTTGTTATCTTCGGAATCTTTGTGTTATTGAGTTTAGATTGGTATGGAAAAAATAGAAAAGAAAGAAAAAAGATTCGGGCTCGTCGGTAAGGATATATCCTATTCTTTTTCGAGAGGGTATTTTTCCGAAAAATTTGCAAAACTAAATTTAGCTCACTACAGTTATGAGAATTTTGATTTGGATTCAATTTCAAAATTTAAGCGTTTATTGAAGGAAAATAGCTTATCCGGATTAAATGTTACCATTCCTTATAAAGAGTTGGTTATTCCGTATATGGATGACCTTGATGAGACTGCCGCAGAAATTGGGGCCGTGAACACTATACAGTTTTCCGCAAATGGCCTTAAAGGCTATAATACCGACGCTTATGGTTTTCAAAAGTCATTAACCGTGCATTTAAAAGAACATCATAAAAAAGCACTCATTTTGGGCACCGGCGGGGCTTCAAAGGCGATTGCCCATGTTTTTAAAAAGTTGGACATCCCTTTTGTTCTTGTTTCCAGAAAAGCAAAAAAAGAGCAATTGACTTATCGAGAACTCGACAAAAAAATAATTGAAAAATATCAGATTATCGTGAATTGTAGTCCCGTTGGAACACATCCTAATGTTTTTGAAAAGCCAAATATTCCTTATCAATATCTTTCAAAAAATCACCTTCTTTTCGATTTAATTTACAATCCTGAAAAGACCGCATTTTTAAAAGAAGGTGAAGAGAAAGGGGCGACAATTCAGAATGGCCTACCTATGCTTTCTTTTCAAGCAGAAAAGGCTTGGGAAATATGGAATTCTTGAAATCCCAATAAAATCCCACAGTCTCGAAAACGAACCCCTATAAAGAAGTATTGCTTATTTTTGCCATTGCAGGGTATAGTTAGTAACTTACCAATAAATGCCATCAATCTAAAAACCACTAAATAACATCGTGATGGACGAGAACGAACAGAAACCGCCAGAAGATTCTGGAGGGAAGGACATTATTTCAGAAAAATCAATTCCTGAAGCTCAGGAACAAAACATTGCGGAAAATCCTCCAAAAGAGGAAAAAGTACCAGTTACAGAAACAGAAGAAGCAACTTCTGAAGAAAAGAAAGTAGTAACTGAAGAAAATGTTCAAGAGGAAATTGATCAAGAAAACGCTGAAGATGCCGAAGATTCAGAAAATGAGAAACGGCATCATATAGCTATGCCCGATTATCATGCCATGAGTATGGAGAACTTGGTAGGTGAGCTACAACGATTGATCAAAAATGAAAAAGTACAGGCTATTAACAAGCATGTTAGTGGTATAAAAACGGAATTCGATTTAAAATTTCAAGAATTTTTAGAGCATAAGAAAGAAGAATTCATTGCTGGTGGCGGAAATGAAATAGACTTTAGGTATAACTCTGTAACCAAGAGACAGTTCAACGAAGTATATGGCGAATATCGTGAAAAGCGCAACCAATATTACAAAAGTTTAGAGCAGAATTTAAAGCTGAATTTAGAAAAACGCTTAACAATTATTGATGAACTTAAAGGTCTGGTAAATGTTGAAGAAGACATAAATACCACCTATAAGAGTTTTAAAGACATTCAAGAACGATGGCGCAATTCAGGCCCAATACCAAGAAATAATTACAACGATGTTTGGAGAACCTACCACCATCATATTGAAATTTTCTATGATTTTCTGCACTTAAATAGAGAGTTAAGAGACTTAGATTTTAAGCATAATCTAGAAGAAAAACTCAAATTAGTTGAAAAAGCGGAAGCCTTAGCCAACGAACCAGACCTAAACAAAGCGTTTAGAGAGCTGCAGACATTACATAAAGTCTGGAAAGAAGATATAGGCCCTGTTTCAAAAGAACAGCGGGAAGAAATTTGGGAACGCTTTAGCAATGCAACCAAAGTAATGCACGCCAGACGTCAAGAATATTATGCTACTCTTGAAGCCTCTTACGAGAAAAACTTAGAAAAGAAAAATGAAATAATTGCGGCCATAAAGACTATTGCTGAGAAAGTGACCGATAATCATCGCGGTTTGCAACAGCAAATAAAAGAAATAGAAGCCCTTCGAAATGATTTTTTTAAGGCAGGAAAAGTTCCGCAAAAAGTTAACGAACAGACCTGGTCCAGATTTAAAGATGCCGTTAGAGCCTTTAACCGCAATAAAAACAACTTTTACAAGAACCTAAAAAAGGACCAGCACGATAATCTTGAGAAAAAACGGGCACTGTTAGGTTTGGCCATTGCTTTAAAGGATAGCGAAGACCATGATATGGCTACGCCTGAAATGAAGCGCATTCAGAGCGAATGGAAAAAAATTGGTCATGTCCCCAGAAAATTTTCTGATAAAATCTGGAACGAGTTTAAAAATGCCTGTAATCACTACTTCGATAGATTACATAAAGAAAAAAACGCATCCCAAAAAGAGGAGTATGCCAATTTTGAAGAAAAGAATGCATGCTTAGAACGTTTAAAAGCTTTTCAACTAAGTGGTGATAGAACTAAAGACCTTCCAAAAATCAAGGAATTTATAGCTGAATGGAAGTCATATGGACGTATACCGTACAATAAAAAACATATTAACGGCAAGTTCAATAAGATAATAGATGCACTGTTTAAGAAATTAGATATTTCGCGACAAGAAGCAGAATTACTTAAGTATGGTGATAAAATAAAGCAGCTTGCCAATTCAGATAATGATAACGCAATAAGTAACGAACGTGTATTTATAAGAAGAAAGATAGATGAGAGCAAGAGTGAGTTAAGGCAGTTAGAAAACAACCTTCAATTTTTCTCGAATGCATCGGAAGATAGCCCTTTGGTGCAAAATGTTGTGAAAGATATCAATCGCCATAAAGAGGCCCTGGAAACTTGGAAGACGAAGCTTAAAAACCTCAATGTAATGGAGAACAAGCTGAACAAGGAAGCTGAAGACGCTGCCCATGATGAGGAAAATAGCAACGAAGAAGAATAATTGCTTCTGACAAATATAAAAACAAGGGCGCCGTTTTATCAAACGGCGCCCTTGTTTTTATTCTATTTTAAAGTGTTTCTTATTTCGCTACGTTCACTGAGCGTGTCTCTCGTATTACAGTCACTTTTACCTGACCCGGATACGTCATATCGGTTTGTATTTTTTGAGAGATTTCAAAAGACAATTCGGCAGCCTTGTCATCATTCACTTTTTCGCTTTCAACGATTACACGTAATTCTCTACCTGCTTGTATCGCATATGCCTTTTGCACCCCTTGAAATCCAAAAGCGACATCCTCTAAATCTTTTAGACGTTGAATGTATGAATCCAATACTTGACGTCTTGCCCCAGGTCTCGCACCACTTATCGCATCACAAACCTGAACAATTGGCGAAATCAATGTGGTCATCTCTATTTCATCATGGTGAGCACCTATCGCATTGCACACCTCTTTCTTTTCACCAAATTTTTCTGCCCACTGCATTCCTAAAATAGCATGGGGAGTTTCTACTTCAACCTCAGTATTTGGAACTTTACCAATATCATGAAGTAGGCCTGCTCGTTTTGCTATTTTTGGATTTAGGCCCAATTCTGCAGCCATCACTCCACAAAGCTTGGCAACTTCACGTGAATGTTGCAAAAGGTTCTGACCGTAAGAAGAACGATACTTCATTCGCCCGACAGCCTTAATTAACTCTGGGTGCAACCCATGGATTCCTAAATCGATAACCGTACGTTTTCCAATTTCAACAATCTCCTCGTTAATCTGTTTTTCTGTTTTCTTTACGATTTCTTCGATACGAGCCGGGTGAATACGACCATCAGTAACCAAACGATGTAAAGAAAGCCTAGCAATCTCTCTACGAACAGAATCAAAACATGAAAGTATAATAGCCTCAGGTGTATCGTCGACAATAATTTCAACTCCTGTAGCAGCTTCTATAGCTCTAATGTTTCGGCCTTCACGCCCAATAATACGTCCTTTAACATCATCCGATTCCAGATTGAATACAGATACACAATTTTCAACAGCTTCTTCGGTACCAATACGTTGAATCGTGTTTATTACAATTTTTCTAGCCTCTTGTTGTGCGGTTAGCTTCGCCTCTTCAAGCGTAGTCTGCAAATATGCCATGGCATCCGTTTTGGCAGTTTCTTTTAAGGACTCCAACAATTGGCTTTTTGCTTCTTCAGCAGAAAGACCGGAAATAACTTCTAGTTGTTGTACCTGGCTTTTATGAAGTTTGTCTACTTCTGCCTGTTTCTTCTCTAATATTTCGCGTTTGTAATCAGTCTCTTTGATTTGACCTTCTAGCTGCTCATTTAAACGCTTTCCTTTGGCAAGTTCACTGCTTATCTGAGATTCTTTATCCCTGGTTCGCTTTTCTGCCTCAGCAATTTTCTTATCCTTATTTATAATTACTTTTTCATGCTCTGCTTTTAACTCTAAAAACTTCTCTTTAGCCTGAAAAATTTTGTCTTTCTTGATGTTCTCCCCTTCCTTTTGGGCTTCTTTTAAGATACTTGAAGCCTCTCTTTTGGCACTCGATATAGTTTTTCCGGCCTTCCCTTTTTCTAGCACTTTAGCAATAACAAAGCCTATAAGTATTCCGGCTATTGCTGCTATTATTATAAATGTTGTATTATCCATTTGTATAGTTTGGTTATAAAAAAAGCCCACATTGGCCGAAGTTTTGTACAAACTCCTAAATAACAGGTTTAAGGCTAACAAGCTGCTCAATAATCCCTATACGAGTAGGGCACGCTTTTACAACTTAAACTCACCTTTTTTAAACTTAATAACGTTGAGTTTGTCAAAAAATAATTACCAATGTGGGCAGTAACAATATATATTTTAAAGAACTTATTCTGAACCTAATTTATCATAAATAAGCTTATCCAACGCTTGTAAGCGCTCTGTAGCCGCTTTATTATTCTCAGATTCATTTATTCCACCTTGCTCAATTTTAGAGGCAAACTGTAATGCACACATGGCCAAAACGTCTTGTTTGTCTCGCACTGCATAGTTTTGCTCAAACTTTTTGGCCAATTGATCTATGTTTTTGGCCGCTTTTCGTAAACCTTCTTCCTGTTTTGGGTCTATGGTCAATGGATAGACCCTATCCGCAATAGAAAGCTTAATTTTGAGCTTTTCCTCCATATTTTAGTTTTACGCTATTCAGCGAGATGGGCTATACATAGGTCCAATTCTCGAATGAGCGTATTTATTTTGAGCTTAGCTTCTGTTTTATCCGTACTACTACCCAGCATCGAGTTTGCGAGCTTAAGAGAATTATATTTTTCCTCCCAATCTACTATAGAACTTTGGACAGATTGTTTCTCCTCTTTTAAATGAGATAGTTCTTTTTCTAATTTGGAGTTCGCCTGCTGGAGTACTTCCAATCGATGTAAGAGCTTGCTCACCTTATTTTCTAGAGAATCAACAATTTCAACCAATTCGCCCATATACAAATACCGATGCGTATCTTACAAAGTTAACCAACGTAGTGCAACCAAACAATAGTTTTAGCATTTAATCTCTTGCGGATAATTAAATAAGTTGAGTATATGAATTTCCGTTTTTTTCGTCTGCCAGTTAATGGTTACTTTCGTAATTAAAATTCTATTCTTACTATGCGCACACGCCTTTTCAGTGTATTTTTCTTTTGCCTCTCCATTTTAATTTGTCAAGAAAAATACCCAAAAGACAGCTTTCGTTCCCCATTGGATATCCCTTTAATTTTATCAGGCACCTTTGGAGAATTACGTTCAAACCATTTTCATTCGGGGATAGACATTAAAACCCAAAAAAGACAGGGCCTGCCCATATACGCCATACAAGATGGAACGGTTACCCGTATAAAAATTTCATTATGGGGCTATGGTAAGGCTTTATATGTGGCGCACCCGAATGGGTTCACTTCGGTATACGCGCATCTTAAAAAGTTTAGTCCTGAAATTGAAGCCTACATTAAAGAAATTCAATATAAGAAGCAATCTTACGAAGTAGAGGTTTTTCCTGATTATGGGGAATTAGAGGTTAAAAAAGAAGATGTAATCGCTTACTCTGGAAATACGGGAGGCTCAAGTGGACCACATTTACATTTTGAAATAAGAAGTAGTGTTACCGAAAAACCGACCAATCCATTACTTTATGGTTATGAAGTAAGAGATGCTACTAACCCTACGCTGGTCGGGCTCTTTGGATACCCACTCTCAAAAGACGCGCATGTTAACCAAAGTGCTGAAAAAATACAGTTGAACTTCACCCAACAAAAAGATGGTTCTTTTCTGGCCGATAAGGTGCTCGCCAATGGCACGATTGGATTTGGTTTTAATGGTTTTGACCGACAAGACTTGGCAGCTAATAAAAATGGCGTGTATTCTGTAAAGCAAACCGTGAACGGAAAGGTCTATTCTGAATACGACTTTGAGACCTTTTCATTTGGAGAAACCAGATACATAAATACACTAATCGACTATCCGCATTTTGGGAAATTTAGGCAACGAATTCAGAAATGTTTTAAAGATGCTTCGAATAAACTGAATATTTACAATTCTTTATATCTAGATGGAAAAATACCTGTCGTAGATGGTCTTAGCTATAATGTAGAGCTTTTAATCTCAGATATAAAGGGCAATAACATTAAAGTAATAATTCCCGTTGAGGGAAAGAACCTTCCCATAAAAATTAAAAAAGACATAAAGCCAACGAATTTTTTCATAAAGGCGAACAAACCCAATAGTTTCGACCTCGGGGCAGCCAAGGTTTATTTTCCGGAAAGCACATTTTATGAAGATTTTTATATCGATTTGAAAAAGGGATCCGATACCATAACTATTCACAATGAAACCGTTGCTGCACATAGAAATTTTACAATGACTTTTGATGTTTCTAAATACTCAAAACAGGAACAAAAACAATTGTTTATAGCACGGCTAGACAAAAATTCAGAACCAAGGCATTACAAAACGTATAAAAGAAACAATACTTTTTCTGCTCGAAGCAGAACATTTGGCACGTTCACGCTCGCAAAGGATACCACTCCCCCATCGATTAAGCCTCGAAATTTTAAGGAGAAACAATGGTTAAGTAATTATCGCTATTTAAGCCTAGAGATAGCTGATGACTTAAGTGGCATAAAGACCTATTCGGCAACCTTAAATGGCGAATGGATTTTAATGGAGTATGAGCCAAAAACAAGAACCATTACCTACAATTTTGATGATAAAATTAACGGTAAAACGCAGTGCAACCTAAAAGTCATGGCCACCGATAATGTAGGTAATTCGACTACCTTTACGCATACATTTTTTAGAAAATAATGTTTTGAGCTTAGTCAAACCGCTGTTTTTAGTATGCTTCTTTGTGTTTTCCATCGCATTTTCACAAACGGCGACGATAACTGGTATTGTTCTAGATGAAAATAAGCAACCCCTTTTAGGCGTAAACATTACTTCAAAAACCGAAGGAACTACTACCGACACCAATGGCGTCTATATTTTGCAGCTAGTTGCAGATCAGAAAAACACTGTTACTTTTTCACATATCGGTCATGAAAATGTAGTTCTTCAGAACCTCATTTTAACAACAAATGAAACTTTTGAGTTCAATCCAGTAATGAAAACGGATGCAATTCAAATTTCAGAAATTATCGTTTCACCTGCTGGTAACAAAAGTGTTGACGGAATCGTAACCGTTTCGCCTGAGCTGGTAAGGAAAATTCCTGGGGCAAACGCAGGGGTAGAAAACATTCTGAAACTATTACCAGGGGTCAGTTTTAGTAATGAACTTAGTACACAATACAACGTAAGAGGTGGTAATTTTGATGAAAACTTGGTTTATGTAAATGGCATTGAAGTATATCGTCCTTTTTTAATACGTTCAGCACAACAAGAAGGCTTAAGCTTTGTAAATAGCGATATGGTTGAAAACCTAAAGTTTTCGGCTGGAGGATTTCAGGCTAGATATGGCGATAAACTCTCTTCAGTTCTGGATATCAACTATAAAACTCCTACGACGTTCTCCTTGCAGGCAGCAGGAAGTCTATTAGGTGCAAGCGCCACGTTAGAAACAGTATCAAAAAATAAAAATTTCACTTCTTTGACCGGTGCAAGATACAGAGACAATAGTCTTTTTGTAAATAGCCAACAAACCCAAACCAATGTAAACCCCTCTTTTTTAGATATTCAAAGTTTTCTTACCTATCGATTTTCAAAAAAATTAAAACTTAATTTTCTAGGAAATCTTGCTATCAATGATTACAAGAACAAACCATTGAATAGACAAACCAATTTTGGTACTATTCAAGAACCAAGAGCGCTGCTAGTTTTTTATGAAGGCCAAGAGAACAACCGATACCAAACTGAATTTGCGGCATTGAAAGCGGATTACAGCTTAAATGAAAATACTGAAATCAACATTACCACCTCTTTGTATCATACAATTGAAGAGGAATTTTCAGATATTATCGCCCGATACGAACTGGGCGATGTAGACACCAATTTAGGAGGTGAAAATTTGGGCGAAGCCACCAATTCTAGAGGAATAGGTGTACAACAAAATCGAGCAAGAAATCAATTAGACGCCTTAATTTTCAATATCGCTCATAGCGGTAGTTTTAAGAAGAACAATACTGCCTTGAAATGGGGCGTAAAATTTACCCATGAAGATTTTAGAGATCAATTGCGGGAATCTGAATTTATTGATTCAGCCGGATTTTTTATTCGCCCATCAGAACCTCGTTTTGAGAACAATCAACCAGATGAACCCTTTGAGGGAGACATTGTTTCTTTTGAAAGTGCCAGAGCTACGAATTTTGTAAAAACTGATAGAATTTCAGCTTTTGTTCAATACAGTAACCGAACAAATTGGAATGACAATGAAATCTATTACAATTTAGGAGTTCGAGGGCAGTATTATACTATAAAACCTATAGGCCTGTCAACTAATGGTCAATTTATTTTTAGTCCTCGTGCCCAGTTTGCCATAAAACCAAATTGGCAAAAAGACATGTTGTTTAGATTAGCGCTTGGCAGTTACCAACAACCACCTTTCTACAGGGAGTTAAGAAGATTAACCGGGCAAATAAATCCAGAAGTAAAACCACAAAAATCCTTTCATTTAGTTCTTGGCAATGAATATAGCTTTAACTTTTCTAGCCGACCATTTACGCTAACAAGTGAGGTCTATTATAAAAAACTATCCGATGTAAACACTTATACCGTTGAAGACGTACGACTGCGGTACTCTGCAAACAACAACGCCGAGGCATTTGCCTATGGCTTTGATTTTAGACTTAATGGTGCCTTTGTTCCCGGTGCGGAATCATGGTTAAGTTTAGGATACTTGAGAACGGAAGAAAATAGTGCTAATCGTGGTTACATTTCAAGACCTACCGATCAACGATTTAAATTCGGTCTGTTATTTCAAGACTATATGCCCACCATTCCCAATTTGAAGTTATATTTAAATCTGGTTTATAACACGGGAACCCCTGGTGGTTCTCCCAACAATGCCGACCCGTACGATTTTCAAAATAGATTAAGAGATTATAGGCGGGCGGATTTAGGAATTTCCTATATTTTTGCTGATAATACAAATTTGCATCCAAAAGGACATTGGTTACATAAATTCAAAGAGTTTAGTCTAGGTTTCGAAATATTTAATTTGTTCAATAATCAAAACTCCATTACCAATACCTGGGTTAGAGATGCAGACACCCAAAGGCAATTTGCGGTACCAAATTTTTTGACTTCACGTGTCTTGAATCTAAAATTCAATATGCGGTTTTAAAACAATTATGAAAAAAATACTTCTCTTCATAGCAATGCTGCTAGGCTTTCAAGCCTTTTCACAAAAGAACATCTATGAGAATAGCAGGTTCGATCAGTTAAGTGAAAATCATGAAGTCTTGGCCATAGTGCCATTTATAGCCAAATTAGAACTAAAACAAACTTTGTCTAAAGAAGAAAAAATAAAGTTGGCCGAACGTGAAGGTTATGCAGTTCAAGATGCTCTAGAGACTTATTTTTCTAGAAGAAAAAAGCGTAAAAAATTCAATGTAGAATTTCAGAACATTAAAAACACAAATGCGATTTTAGCTCAAAACAACATCACCTATGAGAATATTGATATCTACACAGTAAAACAGTTGTCAGATATTTTAGAGGTTGATGGCATTATTAGCGGTAATCTTGATTTGAATATTTTGCTTTCAAAAGGTGTGCCTACAGATTTCAAATTTTTAGATTATTTCAGTGGTGATGCCGATTATGGTAGAATTGGGGTCAAAATTAGCGATGGTGCATCGGGCAAATTGCTTTGGAAGTATGAAAAGGAGATAACAAAGAAAACCGGTAAGAATACTACTGAGCTTATCGATAGAATGATGAAACTCGCCACCAAAAAGTTTCCCTATGATAAGGAGAAAAAACGAAAAAAACGCAAGAATTAATCGTTTGAAAATTCCTTTAGAACACCAATAACATAATCTAACTCTTCTTTAGTATTGTACTTAGAAAATGAAAAACGTAAAGAAGGCTTAGCTAAATCATCAGCCGATAAAATCTCTGTAAGCACATGAGAACCTTTATCGCTACCAGATTGACATGCACTACCTTTAGAACACGCAATTCCTTTTAAATCTAAATGAAATAAAAGCATCTGCGACTTTTCTTGACTAAAAGGCAGACAAACACTGACCAAGGTATAGGTGCTTTTATCCATATCTCCTGAAAGTCCATTGAACTTGGCTCCGGGCAGTTCTTTTTTGACTTGGGCAGTAAAGTATTCCTTTAAACCAGAAACATACTTTTTTTCATCTTCTAGATTATCATAAGCTTGCACAAAAGCTTCCTCTAAACCGATTATATTATGAAAAGACTCTGTTCCGGCCCTAAAGCCACGTTCTTGCGCTCCCCCGAAAATAAATGGTTTTAAGCCTGAATTTCTTCGCACAAAAGCAAAACCAACGCCTTTCGGCCCGTGAAACTTATGAGCTGCAGCGGTTAAAAAATCGATTTTGGTCTCTTCAAGGTTCCACTCAAAATGACCAACCGATTGAACAGTATCTGAATGCAACAATGCATCACAATTTTTACACAGATTCGATACGGCTTCAATATCCAATAAATTGCCTAGCTCGTTGTTAACATGCATTAAACTAACCAACTTCTTAGAACCATTTTTTTTAAGCAATTCTTCTAAATGCTCAATTCTAGGGTTTCCGCAATCATCTAAATCCACGAACCACAGGTCGATACCGAATTCTTTTTCAAGTTCTTCGGCAGTATGTAATACGGCATGGTGCTCAATTTTGCTAGTGATAATGGTCTTGACCTCTAGATCACGAACCGCACATCTTAAAATCATATTATCGGCCTCTGTACCGCCAGAAGTGAAAATAATCTCAGCAGGATGCGCATTAAGATACTTAGCTATTGTCTTGCGCGCTTTTTCAATACCGGTTTTTGCAGACCTTCCGAAACTATGGGTAGATGAAGGGTTACCATAAACACCTAAAGCTGCTTGCATTTTAGCAATTACCTCAGGGCGAAGCTGGGTTGTAGCGGCATTATCTAAATAAACTTTTTGCATTAACTATCTTAAGAATTCCGTAGGCAAAAATAACCTAATAAGGTTAATTATTTCCAAAAACAGATTAAACCATCACCCTATTCAAATGGAATTACTTTAAATTTGAAACGATGAAAAAGTTATTTGTACTATTTATAGGAGCAGCGGTTTTTTCCTGCAGTGATGGGGACTTACAAATTGAAGCTATTGATTTTGATGGCGTAACAGCACAAAACTGTGAAACCTTATCTATTGGTACTCGACTTTTTTTTAAGATTGATGGTGATGAAGCTTTAATTCTTCAATTAGGGGAAGGATTGTTGCGAAATGAAGTTTCAACCGAAGTTATTACCAGTGACATACCTGGCAATTCACAACTAACATATCGCCTTTTTGACGGAACAATCACTTCTGGTTATTTCTGCGACGATATACCCCCGGCCACACCAAATGTTATAGAAGAAATCGAGGCGAGTGAAGGTAGCGTTCTTATTACAACCACCACCACAGACTCCGTAACCTTCACCCATACCATACAATTAGAAGGTATTATTATTACAAATACTGCGGGTGAAAGTATTATTGACCTTACTACAAGTGAGTTTGAAACTATTGAAACTACTAATTAGTTATTATTCTGATAAATGTAAATTTCGGTAGCCCCTAAGCCATACTTTTTATATTCCGCATCGTAATATTCTACATTTTCATATCGCTTAAAAAGGTATATTAACTCCTCTTTCAAAACACCTTCGCCAACACCATGTATAAAAACTACTTTTTGAATGCGCTTTTTTATGGCAAACTCCAGTTGCCGTTTTGCCGTTTCTAACTGTAGATTCAGCATGTCGAAATTACTCATACCTCGAGTGGAATTTGTTAGTTGATGGATATGAAGGTCAACCTCCATCTTTGGAGCATTCCGCTCTTTTGGTTTAACAATCTCTTTCTTTCTTTTTTTAGGGGTATCCTTACTGCTTTTAATTTTTGCTACATCATAGTTTGTGACTTTCAGCTCACCTTCTATTCTAACGAGTTGCGAAGGCTCATATTCCATCTCAAAACCATCTGTAGTTTCTAATCGCACCCCCATATCAGAAACAGCTATTACCTTTCCTTTTATAGCCTCATCTAAAACCTCAACGTTATCACCTATCTTAAATGTATGCATTACTTGTTCAAAAAAATACAATTAACTGCTAACCCTATTTCAAAAATAATAGTATTTTGAGCCCGAATAACCGAAATTTAAATGAGTTACCGATTAGCAATATACTTTTTGGCCGTTAAAGACTATATGTTACCTTGTTTAAACAAACGGTTATTCGGTATAGACTGCCCCGGTTGTGGTTTACAACGATCGGTTTTATTGCTATTTAAAGGAGAGTTTGTAGCTGCTTTTCATATGTACCCGGCAATTTTCACGTTAATTCCGTTAATGGGAATACTTATTTTAAACAAGTTATTTACTTTAAAATATGGAAACCTATTTATCATCGGTTTTAGTATTTCTAGTGTTGCTTTAATACTAATCAACTTTTTAATTAAACTTTTAAACTAAATACTTTAATAATGGAACAAAAAAAATTACCTAATGTAACCATAGGACTAGTCTTAGTAATATTTTCTTTTTTATGCTGTTGTTTTGGAGGTGTCCCTGCATTAATTTTATCAGCCATAGCCTTCTTTGTCATCAGAAAGGATGAAAAGACTTATTTAGAAAATCCCGAAGGATATTCAAATTATAGTACCCTTAAAACTGTAAAAATTCTCGCCATTGTAGGAATGATAATTGGTATTTTATATTTCATTTATACGTTATGGTCAATAAACCAAATGGGAGGCTGGGATGGCTACATGGAAAAGGTACAAGATGCAATGGAACAATACCAATAATTGAAGTAAATTATGAATCAACAACCATTACCAGGAGCTAGTACCGTTATGACTATGGGAATAATTTCAGTAGTCGGCTCTCTAGTCTGCTGTGGACCATTTGCAGCGATTTTTAGCATTATTGGCTTATCTAAGGCCAAAACAGCTGAAAAATTATATAATGAAAATCCAGATCAGTACAGTGATTACAGTAATATTAAGACAGGGAGGATTCTTTCCTATATTGGTCTTGCACTTTCTATGATTTCGCTGGTTTTACTAATAATTTACTTTGGGGTGATCATTGCTATGGTCTCTTCCGGAGAGTTTAATAATTATTAGTCTTTAAATAATCCTATAAAAACCCGAAGTTGAACTTCGGGTTTTTTGTTTAATTCGCTACTTCGCTTATAAACTTAAGGCGATACAATCGCAGTTCTTCCTCTTCATAGTCGCCATCGAACTCCTCCACCGCATCATCGATAGAATCAGATTCTGCCTCTAAGAAATACTCATGAATTTCTTCTTGTTGGTCTTCATCAAGTACTTCATCTACCCAATAAGCCAGGTTTAACTTAGTACCACTAAAAACGATTTGCTCCATCTCTTTAATCAGTTGCGGTATTTCGAGTCCTTTTGCGGCAGCTATATCATCAAGTGACAGTTTTCTATCGACATTTTGAATGATATATAGTTTTAACCCAGAATTGGCACCTGTACTTTTAACAACCAAATCATCAGGCCGCATGATATCGTTCTCTTCTACATAGGTACTTATGAGCGCCAAAAAAGGCTTTCCATATTTTTTTGCTTTACCCTCTCCTACCCCATGAATATTGAGTAATTCTTCTATAGAGATAGGATATTTCAACGCCATGTCATCTAATGAAGGGTCTTGAAATACAACAAACGGAGGAACTTCATGCTTGTTGGCCTCTTTTTTTCTTAAGTCCTTTAAAAGTTTAAGTAAATTTTCATCTGCTGCAGCTCCTGCAGATTTTGCGGCGGTAACTATAGCATCATTATTTTCAGCACTATAAACATGGTCTTTGGTCATCATAAAAGATGATGGTGTTTTTAAAAACTCTTCTCCCCGACCAGTTAAATGCAATACCCCATATTGTTCAATCTCTTTTTTAAGTAATCCGGCCACAAGTACCTGTCTTGTTAGGGCCATCCAATAATTCTCATCATTATCGGAACCACACCCGAAAAATTCCTTTTCATCCGTTTTGTGTGAAGAAATCAGTGCATTTGTTTTACCTACCAATGCTTTGACAACTTCTTTAGTCTTAAACTTTTCTTTTGTGCCTTTTACCACTTTGAGAAGCTTAACTACTTCCTCTTTAGCTTCTTCCTTTTTCTTTGGATTGCGCGCATTGTCATCCATATCGGCACCTTCACCATTTTCACCGTCGAATTCTTCCCCAAAATAATGAAGAATAAATTTTCGCCTAGACATTGATGTCTCCGCGTAAGCGACAATTTCTTGCAATAAGGCATTGCCGATTTCTTGTTCGGCAACCGGTTTGCCCGACATGAACTTTTCTAGCTTTTCTATATCCTTATACGAATAAAAAGCAAGGCAATGGCCCTCTCCTCCATCACGTCCTGCCCTTCCAGTTTCCTGATAATAGCTTTCTATACTTTTAGGTATATCATGATGGATAACAAATCGTACATCGGGTTTATCTATACCCATACCAAATGCTATTGTTGCAACAACTACATCCACATCTTCCATCAAGAACATATCTTGGTATTTTGAGCGTGTTTTGGCATCAAAACCGGCATGATAAGGCACCGCGCTGACCCCATTTACCTGCAATGTCTGAGCCAGTTCTTCAACACGCTTTCTGCTCAAACAATACACAATACCTGATTTACCTTGATTTTGTTTTACAAAACGAATAATATCTGCGTCAACATTTACCGTTTTTGGCCGAACTTCATAAAACAAATTAGGACGGTTAAAAGAAGCTTTAAAGACCTTCGCATTGGTCATGCCTAAATTCTTTATAATATCTTCTTGAACCTTAGGGGTTGCAGTAGCGGTAAGACCAATAATAGGGATGTTATCTCCCAAGCGATCGATAATACTTTTAAGATTTCTATATTCTGGCCTAAAGTCGTGCCCCCACTCAGAGATACAATGTGCTTCATCAACAGCAACGAATGAAATAGTGACCGTTCTTAAAAAATCAACATATTCAGCCTTAGTCAAAGATTCTGGTGCGACATAAAGTAATTTTGTGACACCATTGGTTATATCTTCCATTACCTGTCTTACTTCTGTTTTGGTAAGGGAAGAATTTAAAACATGGGCAACACCGTGTTCAGAAGACACACCACGTATGGCATCTACCTGATTTTTCATCAGTGCTATCAGCGGTGAAACAACGATTGCGGTTCCTTTCTGCATCAGGGCTGGCAGCTGGTAACATAAAGACTTTCCTCCGCCCGTAGGCATTATCACAAAGGTATCTTTCTGTTCAAGTACGTTTAAAATAACTTGTTCTTGTAGCCCTTTAAATTTAGAAAAGCCAAAATATTTTTTTAAAGAAGTATGTAAATCCGAAGTTATAAGACTCATTACGAGGGTTCCGATATTTGTTAAATCGACCTAATAAATACAAAGATTTAAAAGGGTGTGCATTTTAAAGATTTCTAAACGAAGGAATCAATAATTGAACCCTTCATCACGATTTATAAAATATAGTTTGTTTAATTTTGTAATCTTAAAGATAAGACAATCTTTGAGGAATACAATTATAAGCCCAATATTACCTTGAAAAACGACAAGTCTATTTTATCGATTGCCAAAAGAACGATTGAAAATGAAGCGGATGCAATCAAAAATTTGATTTCGAATCTAGATTCTCAATTTGAAGCGGCCACCAAGTGTATTTTAGCGTCAAAAGGAAGAGTAATAGTCTCCGGCGTTGGCAAAAGTGCCATCATTGCAACTAAAATCTCCGCAACATTTAATTCTACCGGAACTCCTGCAATTTTTATGCATGCCGCTGATGCCATACATGGTGATTTAGGAACGGTTTTAAAAGACGATGTGGTAATCTGTATTTCTAAAAGTGGAAATACTGAAGAAATAAAAATGCTTATTCCACTTATTAAAAGAGGGAAAAACAAATTAATCGGTATAACGGGTAATATGGACTCTGTGCTTGCCAAACAAGCAGATTTCGTGCTTAATACCTATGTAGAAAAGGAGGCATGCCCCAATAACCTAGCTCCTACAACGAGCACAACAGCACAATTGGTCATGGGTGACGCATTGGCTATATCTCTTTTAGAATTAAAAGGTTTTAGCAGCTCAGATTTTGCCAAATATCACCCTGGTGGTTCTTTGGGCAAAAAACTATATTTAAGGGTCGATGATATTGTAGGTGCCAATCTTAAACCTCAAGTTGACATCAATGCGGACGTTAAAGGTGTCATCGTCGAAATTTCAGAGAAAATGCTTGGTGTTACCGCAGTAATAGAAAATGATAAAGTGGTCGGTGTGGTTACTGATGGCGATATTCGAAGAATGCTTAACAAGTATGAGAGTATTGCGGGCTTAAAAGCAAAAGATATCATGACCTTGGGCCCTAAAGTTATTCAAGCAGACATATTAGCTGTAAAAGCGCTAGAGACCATGCAAGACTTGGGTATCTCGCAACTTTTAGTTTTAAAT
>CALBVX010000057.1 GCA_937969515.1 uncultured Croceitalea sp.
ATAGGAAAGGCGATTTATGAAAATAGAATTAGCCTAAAGCAATTGGAAACTTATATCTTAGAAAATAACTGATGGAAGAAATAATAAGAGAAGAGTTTATTCAAAATGCCATATATCGTTTAGATGAAAGTACTCGAATGAATACAATTTCATTAGAACGACTTTCAGAGGAGGATATTTGGAAACGTCCAAACGAAAACCTGAATAGTGTTGGTAACCTAATTTTACATTTGTGTGGTAATATGAGCCAATATATCATCTCATCTTTAGGGGAGACAGAAGATACCCGAAAAAGAGATATTGAATTTGATACCATTTCTGGTTTTAATAAGAAGGAGCTACTACTAATGCTAACCGAAACTACGGAAAAATCCAAGAGAATTATCAATGATGCTTCACTTGCGCAATTGGTCAGAAAAAGAAAGGTACAGGGTTTTCTTTTTTCAGGAATTGGGGTTGTACTTCACGCAGTTGAGCACTATTCATATCATACCGGCCAAATCGCGTTTTGGACCAAGCAATTGAAAAATAAGGATTTGGGCTTTTATGACGGAATTGATTTAAAAATAAAAAACGATAACTAGTGCTTGCAAAACGAATCATTCCCTGTTTGGATATTAAAGACGGAAGAACGGTCAAAGGAGTCAATTTTGTTGACTTAAGAGACGCTGGAGACCCAATAGAATTGGCACAACGCTATGCAGAAGAAGGTGCAGATGAACTGGTCTTCCTAGACATATCTGCAACGGAGCAAAAAAGAAAAACCTTGGCAGAATTGGTATATAAGGTAGCTGAGAAACTAAATATTCCTTTTACAGTTGGCGGAGGAATTTCTTCGGTAGAAGATGTAGATATATTATTAAAAAATGGTGCGGATAAGGTGTCTATAAATTCTTCGGCGGTTAAAAATCCAAACTTAATAAATGAATTGGTGGCCAAATTTGGTTCGCAATGCATTGTAGTTGCTATCGATGCCAAACAAATAGACGGCGACTGGAAGGTGCATTTAGTAGGAGGTAAAGTGCCCACAGAGCTAAATCTATTTGATTGGGCAAAAGAAGTGGCACAAAGGGGCGCAGGTGAAATTTTGTTCACCTCTATGGATAATGATGGTACAAAAGACGGTTTTGCCAATGAAGCCTTAGCCAAGTTGTCTACAGAACTAAATATTCCAATAATAGCTTCTGGTGGTGCTGGAACAGTAAAACATTTTATGGACACTTTTAAAAAGGGTAAGGCTGATGCTGCATTGGCAGCTAGTGTTTTTCATTTTAAGGAAATTGAAATTTTAGATTTAAAGAACGAATTGGAAAAGGAAGGGATTCCTGTAAGAATATAACTGAGTGTCACATTGAGCACAGTCGAAATGTTTAGAAACGTAAATGGTCTTCGACTGCGCTCAGACTGACATAAAAAATAAATTATGAAAATAGATTTCACAAAAAATAGTGATGGGTTGGTGCCAGCAATAATACAAGACGCTCAAACAAGAAAAGTTTTAATGCTTGGCTATATGAACCAAGAAGCTTTTGATAAAACACAAGAAACTCAAAAAGTGACCTTTTATAGTCGCTCTAAAAAACGTTTATGGACCAAAGGGGAGGAGAGTGGAAATTTTTTGAACCTAGTCAATATCAAAAATGATTGTGATAATGACACCTTGTTAATTATGGTGAATCCATCTGGCCCTACTTGTCACACTGGTTCCGATACTTGCTGGGGTGAGGAAAATATAGCCTCTTTTGGTTTTTTATCCGTTTTAGAAGAAACCATTGCGAATCGAAAAGCAAATAAGACTAATGAAAAAAGCTATGTCGCTTCACTCTTCAGAAAAGGCATCAATAAAATAGCACAAAAAGTAGGGGAGGAGGCTGTAGAAACTGTTATTGAAGCTAAAGATAATAACGACGAACTTTTCTTAAATGAAAGTGCTGACTTGTTATTTCACTATTTAATACTACTGCAAGCAAAGGGATTTACTTTAAAGGATATAGAGAAGGTACTGAGAGACAGAAAAAAGTAATTCACCACCAAACGACAAATAATTTCTCAATAGATTCATCCGCCTTTTTTAGCCAGAGCATTGGTGCATTTTGTTTAAGCATTCTCAAGTTGATTTCCAATAGCGTTTCATAATGAGAACTATATTGCCTTTCCAAAGAAGGCTTGACAACCCATTCTTGTTTATAGGGTATGTAATATTCGTATTGCTTAAACGCTGCGGTATTGAAATCATCAAAATGAATCCAATTCCCAACAATACAATCTTTGTTTAAAGGACGTATTGAGGTTGTATTGTTTTCATAAGGGGCAAATAGCTGGGCCTTAAAACAAGCTTCCTGTTTTACTTCTTTAGGTATTAACCGTAGTTCGCTTAGTTGTGATGCTAGTTCTTTTGAAAAAAGTAATGGAAATTGTTTGTTTTTTAGCTTATCCAACTTAGTAAAGAACATATCTTTTTTATTAGGGCCCATTAAACGGTGGATAGGCTCTGTGATTTCAGGATTGATGATATAGAATTTATATGCCAGTTCTATGTGGTAATTCTTTTGATCAATCTTGTTGTGTACAATAAAATCTAACTCTCCCAAGCGTTCTTTATTTCTATCGACCAATAGGTTCTTTGTCAGAATTTGCCAATCTTTTGATCCGGATAGTAATTGCTCAAAAACATATTCCATCTTATGGCCTATGCGTAAACGTTCTGGAATAGGTTTTGCCACATGCTTGTTTATGTCGATTTCAGGAAATTCAAATTGAGTAAGCCCAAATTGTGTGTTAATCCAAATTGGTTGTGTTTGATAAAAACCTAAAAATAAGTTAGTCATAAGTTCTTCAAAAATTTAGGAAACATTATGGAAATACTAGGTGCACTCCAAATTTTACATTATTGATTTGTAGTTTAATAATTACAATACATCAATTTTTTAACTACAATAATTAGTAAAACTTTATATTTTTTAAATAAAAATGTTTTTTTAGTGAATTTTTAACATATTTTTTTTATTATGCATGCATAATAAATTTTGTAACCACCAAAAAAGCACTCTGATGAAAAAAAAGTTATTGCTAATACTGGTTTTAGGTATTATTTTTTCTTGCCAAAAAGATGATTTTCTAAACAATGGTATTGAAGAAAATACAACAGTACAGAAAATAGAGTCTAAAGCAGATTTAAATGAGCTAATAATCAATGCGCTTCAACAAGGACGCCATTTTAAGTGGAATGAGTTGGGCACAGATGATTTATGGGCTGCAATAGAGCTGTCAAATTATCAGGTGAACGTATTCTGGAGTATGGATACCCAAAATAGTAAAGAAGCTTTAGACATTGAATCCATTATACTTAAAGATGAGTCGGGTGCTACAAAATCTGATTCACCTATTTTAGAAGTAAGTAAAACGCTTAATTATTTAACTTCTGAAATTAAAAGCAAAAAGACACTCATAGATTTATTAGAGTCAGAACAGGTGGAATATATCGAACCTCTTTACGAAATGATTTCAGAGGAAGAATATATGCAATTAGCGCAACAAGATATCGGTGGTTTTGAAGAAAAGGAAAGGGATTTGAATTTTGAAAACAAAGGCATATTTAATGTGGCGTCTGACCCTAGTTTTTTAAATAGTGGAATAGATATAGCTTGGAATAGAGGATATGATGGTAAAGGTATTACCGTTGGCGTAATTGATAATGGTCCACAAAAAAGTCATCCTCTATTCGGTGAAGGAATTACTTCAAATACTATAACAAATAAAATCACAGGAGAAACCTATCAGCGTAGCATAGATAAACAAGGTTTTTTTAAAGATAACCCCTTTGCATTTTGGAGTGGTTGGGATGGAAATTACGAAACAGGCTTTAGCCCTACTTCAACCCATTCAACCGCAATGCTTAACCATATTGGTGGGGCTCCAAATGATTTACACTTCAGCAATAACGGAAATCAATTTTGGGGAACCGGAGTAGCCTATGGTGCTAATTTGGTTTCCATAAGAAGCTCTAGAACGGTGTTTATAGGACTTTTAAGCAGTAGAATTGGTGTTAAAAAAGCCTTTGAATATATGCTTGAAAAACCAGATGTTAAAATAATTTCAATGTCTCAAGGTTTGGTGTTTTGGGATGAAGGAATAGCAAGGGCAATTCGAGAAAATAAGAAAAAAGGGAAATTAATCTTCTGTGCAGGGGGAACGTTTCCAGGGATTGTTTTTGCTGGGTTAAATATTGTTTTTGAAGATTTCAATAAGTCATCGATTACTCTTTTTCCAGCGAAAATGGAGGAAGTAATCTCAGTAACCGGGGTAAATAGTTCAAATACTTGGTGCGAGAATTGTTTTGGCAATGCCGATTTTGTAACGGAATTTACTGGAGATAAATCTTCAAATGATGGGGGGTCATCTTCTGTAGCAACCATAAGTGTTGCCGGAATGGCAGCATTGATTTGGGGAACAAACCCTAACATGTCTGCTAATGACGTTTTTGGAAAATTGAGAAGTTTGTCTGAAAACCCAAGCCGTAGGCATCCAAATTTTGGATATGGAAGAATAGATATGTCAAAGTTCAATGATGACGTATTAAAACAAACTTTTATAAGCTTAAAAGGCAGTAATACTAAATTTGTATCAAGTGAAAACGGAGAGCGTGCCATGAAATGTAATAGAAATTCGATGGGTTCTTGGGAAAAATTTGAATTGGTAAAGCTTGCCGATGGTAAATATGCCTTAAAGGGTAATAATGGAAAATATGTTTCAAGTGAAAATGGAGAGCGAGCCATGCAATGTAACAGGTTGACCATAGGTCCTTGGGAAAAATTTGAACTTATTGAACAAGCCGGTGGTAAGGTCGCGTTAAAGGGCAGTAATGGAAAGTATGTGTCTAGCGAAAATGGTTATACTTCTATGAGGTGTAATCGAAGCTCCTTAGGGTCTTGGGAGCGTTTTACCTTAAGCAAACTAGATTAGGCTGAAGAGCTACTTTTTTATGAAAATAGGGAATCTCTCGTTATATGAAGGATTCCCTTTTCTTTTAAATTGAATTCAAAAAAACAATCTCTAACAGGTTTGGTAACTTTTAGTTGATACGTTAAGTTTTCTTTAAAGCCTAAGCCATGAATGTAGAATGTGTTAATTTTATATGATGGCTATGAAAATGAGAAAAGGCTTTCGTTTTACACCTTACGAAGCTCCAAACTTATCTCCTTTTGAAAAACTTTTTGAGATTTTTCAAGAACTCATCACACATACTTCTGGGGATTTTGATGAGGCTATCGATTGGTTGCGCGAATTGGATAAAGAATATGACCTGACTACCGATGAGTATACCATTGAAGATTTTATTGAAGACTTAAAAACTAAAGGGTATATACGTGAGGAATTCGAAGATGGAGGGGGAAAAATGGGCCAAGAAGGTGAGGAAGGAGATGAAGGCGCTGGGAAAGGTACTATATCAATAACGGCAAAATTGGAACGAATGATTCGCCAGCGGGCATTGGACCAAATTTTCGGGAAGATAAAACGCAGCGGTACAGGAAATCATAAAACAGGGAAATCAGGGAAAGGAGATGAGCATACTGGTGAGTTTAGGGAGTATCGCTATGGAGACGGTTTAGACCACATTTCAATGACGGAAAGTCTTAAAAATGCCCAAATAAATCATGGCATCGGAAATTTCATGCTCGATGAAGGAGATTTAGTCGTTGAAGATACACAGTACAAAGCCCAAATGAGTACGGTGCTGATGATAGACATCAGCCACAGCATGATTTTATATGGTGAAGACCGGATAACGCCGGCCAAAAAAGTGGCCATGGCCTTGGCGGAATTAATTACGACCCGATACCCTAAAGATACCTTGGATATATTGGTTTTTGGCAACGATGCATGGCCCATTCCGATAAAAGATTTACCCTACTTAAAAGTGGGGCCTTATCATACCAATACCGTTGCAGGCCTGCAGTTAGCGATGGATATGCTAAGAAGAAAACGTAACACCAACAAACAAATTTTTATGATTACCGATGGTAAGCCAAGTTGTCTTCGCATGCCTGATGGAACGTATTATAAGAACAGCGTTGGGCTTGATGAGTATATTGTAGAGAAATGTTATGCAATGGCCTCTCAGGCCAGAAAATTACATATTCCCATTACCACTTTTATGATTGCGGAGGACCCGTATCTCATGCAATTTATTCGTGAATTTACGCAAGCGAATAAGGGCAAAGCATTCTATACTGGCCTAAAAGGTTTGGGAGAGATGATTTTTGAAGATTACGAAAACAATAGAAGAAAAAGAATAAAATAGTATAGTTCTCATTCCTGCGCAAGCAGGAATCTATCGAGAAAAGTTTAATCAAATTATTGTCCCCTCAAGGGGACTCTAGGGGTGTAAAATATATGACGTTGAAAACAGGAAACATTAAGACATTAGGCGAACTAAAGAAATCAGGTTACGAATCAAAAAGTATTAAAGATGAGTTGCGTGACAATCTCATTGAAAAAATAAAGAAAAAAGAAAATGTTTTTAAAGGGGTTTGGGGTTACGAAAACTCGGTAATACCTGAATTGGAAAGGGCTATACTTTCGCGTCACAACATCAATCTATTGGGGTTGCGTGGTCAGGCAAAAACAAGACTTGCAAGACTAATGGTGAACCTTTTAGATGAATATATTCCCATTGTAGAAGGTTCTGAAATTCATGATGACCCCACAAATCCTTTATCGAGATATGCCATTGAGCTGATAAAAGAAAAAGGGGATAAAACCCCTATTTCATGGTTACATCGAGATGAACGTTTTTATGAGAAACTGGCTACGCCCGATGTTACAGTTGCTGATTTAATCGGTGATGTCGACCCCATAAAAGCTGCCAATTTAAAATTAAGCTATGCCGATGATCGCGTTATACATTTTGGTATGATACCGAGGGCCAACCGCTGCATCTTTGTCATTAACGAGCTACCCGATTTACAGGCGAGAATTCAGGTTTCTTTATTTAATATTCTACAAGAAGGAGACATCCAGATTAGAGGTTTTAAACTACGACTGCCTTTAGACTTGCAATTTATATTTACGGCAAACCCAGAAGACTATACCAATAGAGGTAGTATCGTTACGCCTTTGAAGGATAGGATTGGTTCACAGATATTGACCCATTATCCTGAGGATATCGATATCGCAAAAAGAATCACTAAGCAAGAGGCTAAACTTGATGCTAGACAGTCCGATTTGGTTCATGTGCCAGAATTAGCCATGGATTTATTGGAACAAATTAGTTTTGAAGCAAGGGATAGCGAATACGTAGATGCCAAAAGTGGGGTAAGTGCCCGTATGAGTATAACGGCATTCGAAAACCTATTGAGTACGGCCGAACGTAGAATATTGTTGTCAGGTGAGAAAAAGACGACTGTTCGTTTAAGTGATTTTATGGGTGTTATTCCGGCAATTACCGGTAAGATAGAATTGGTTTATGAGGGTGAACAAGAAGGTGCCGGCTTTGTAGCAGAAACTTTAATCGAAGAAGCCATTAAAACTATGTTTCCGACTTTATTCCCAAAAATAAATAAATTGGAACG
>CALBVX010000058.1 GCA_937969515.1 uncultured Croceitalea sp.
TCCAGTAATTACCCCATTAAATAGGCTAAAAAAAACGTTAGTATGCTTTCCTAACAAAGAGAGTATCAAAAAGTAAGCGATTAGAACGGCACTGGTGACTATACCAAAACGGATGGGTAATGTTAAATTTTTCATTTCTCAAATTTTTTTGGATGGAGTAATAAGTTACGGAATTATTACAAAAATTCTTGTTAAAACGATTGTCCTTTTCGATCCTAACTTTTAAAAAATTTATATTCGTGTAACACTTTTGAATATCAATAGACTAATTCACGGTAACATTAAATTCTAAACACTAGAAAATGAAGAAATTTTCCTTTTTATCCTTTTTTGTGCTTGCTTCAATAGGGCTACTTTCTGCTCAGGAAGTTGCCTATGAAGAGTATGATCTAGACAATGGTTTGCATGTAATATTGCATCAAGACAACGGAGCCCCGGTTGTAACTACCTCGGTAATGTACCACGTTGGTGGTAAAGACAGAACCGAAGGTAGAACGGGTTTTGCCCACTTCTTTGAACACTTACTTTTTGAGGGTACTAAAAATATTGAACGAGGCAAGTGGTTTGAAATAGTTTCTTCGAATGGAGGAACAAATAATGCGAACACTTCGCAAGACAGAACCTATTATTATGAAGTTTTTCCTTCTAACAACTTAAAGTTAGGTTTATGGCTAGAGTCTGAACGTATGCTTCACCCAGTAATAGACCAAAAAGGTGTAGATACACAGCAGGAAGTTGTGAAAGAAGAAAAAAGACTGCGATATGATAATTCACCTTATGGCCAATTATTACCTGTTTTGGGTAAAAATTTGTTCGAAGTACATCCATACAAAGACCCTAACATTGGGTACATGAAGGACTTAGATGCTGCTACTCTTGAAGATGTAAAAGCGTACAATAAGAAGTATTATGTACCAAACAACGCAGTTTTAGTAGTTGCGGGTGATATTGATATTACTGAAACAAAAAAATTGGTTTCAGATTATTTCGGAGATATCCCAAGAGGCGAAGATGTTGTTCGTAATTATCCTAAAGAACAACCGATTACAGAACAAAAGATAACTACTGCCTATGATTCCAACATTCAAATACCGGCAATTGGCATGGCTTACAGAACACCCGGTTTCGCTGAGCGTGATGCTTATGTATTAGAGATGATATCGACCTATCTCAGTGATGGTAAGAGTTCTAAATTATACAAAAAGATTGTAGACGATCAAAAACAAGCCTTGCAGGTAGGGGCATTTAATATAGCCCAACAAGATTATGGTATGTACCTTGTTTTTGCCTTACCTGTTGGTGAAACAAGCTTAGAAGTTCTTCAAAAAGAAATGGAAGAAGAGGTCGCACTGGTTAGAGATAATCTAATTTCTGAAAAAGACTACCAAAAACTGCAAAACAAGTTTGAAAATAACTTTGTAAACTCAAACTCAAGCGTAGAAGGTATTGCTGGTTCTTTGGCAACCTATCATATGCTTTATGGCGACACAAGTCTTATCAATAAAGAGATAGAAATTTATCGTTCGATTACACGAGAAGAGATAAAAGAGGTAGCAACTAAGTATTTGAAACCAAATCAGAGTGTTATTATTAACTATCTGCCAGGAGAAAAAACAGAATTTTAAGAAAAAATCGCAATGAAAAAACTATTCATAACATTGGTAATGGCAGTTATTGCCTTTAACGTTACCGCACAAATTGACAGAACTAAGCAGCCAGAACCTGGTCCTGCCCCAAAAATAAATTTGGATGAACCTAACTCTTTTCAGCTTAAAAATGGGCTAAAGGTAATGGTAGTCGAAAATCATAAACTACCTAGAGTCTCCATTCAATTGACCATTGACAACCCTCCAGTTTTAGAGGGTGACAAAGCGGGGGTTTCTGACCTTACCGCTAGTCTTTTGGGTAATGGTTCTACTTCAATTCCGAAAGATGAATTCAACGAAGAAGTTGATTTTTTAGGTGCTAGAATCAATTTTGGTTCGCAAAGTGCTTTTGCAAGCTCACTTTCGAAATACTTCCCAAGAATATTGGAGTTAATGGCAGATGCAGCTATTAATCCGAATTTTACCCAAGAAGAGTTTGAAAAGGAAAAAGCAAAACTTATAACGGGTATAAAATCACAAGAGAACGATGTTTCGTCAATCGCATCGCAGGTACAACGCGCATTGGCCTATGGTAAAAATCACCCATATGGTGAAATAACCTCAGAAGAAACGGTCAATAACGTTACTTTACTAGATGTCGAAGGATTTTACAGAGATTACTTTGTGCCAGAAAATGCTTATTTGGTGGTTATTGGTGATGTAGATTTTGAAAGCTCAAAAAAGTTGATTACCGAAGCTTTTACACCGTGGACAAAGGCTACTCCCCCATCATTAAGTTATACTAAGCCTAAAGATGCCCAATATACACAAATCAACTTTGTTGATATGCCAAACGCGGTTCAATCGGAAGTTGCGGTTCAGAATATAGTTGAACTAAAAATGAAGGACGAGGATTATCTTCCAGCTCTTGTTGCTAACCAGATTTTAGGTGGTGGTGGTGAAGGCCGTTTATTTTTAAATCTTCGTGAAGATAAAGGCTATACTTATGGTTCTTATTCTTCGATTGGAAATGACAAATATCAGCCTGTTCGTTTCAACGCCTATGCGCAGGTGAGAAATCAGGTCACAGATAGTTCAGTCGTTCAAATTCTGAGTGAAATAGATAGAATCATCAAAGAACCCGTTAGTGCAGAAGAGCTTAAAAATACGAAAGCCAAGTATTCCGGTAGGTTTGTAAGAGCATTGGAAAGACCACAGACCATCGCAAACTATGCCCTTAATATTGAAAAAGAAGGTTTGTCAAAAGATTTTTACAAAACCTATTTAGAGCGCATAAATGCTATTACTGTTGAAGAAGTTAAGGCTGCTGCTGAAAAATATTTTTCAATTGACAATGCCCGTATCGTAGTTACCGGTAAGGGAAGCGATGTTGCTGAAAATCTTGAAAAAATCGAATTCAACGGAAAAAAAGTTCCAGTACTTTACTACGATAAAAAAGCGGAAAAAACCGAAAAGGCTGATTACAACGCGGCAATTCCAGAAGGGGTTACTGCAGCTAGTGTACTTGAAAAGTACATTGATGCTATAGGCGGAAAAGCTAAATTAGATGGTGTTGAGTCTTATGCGATGCTTGCGGAAGCAGAAATGCAAGGCATGAAATTAGAGCTTGAAATGAAAAAGACTTCTAAAGACCAATTTTTACAAGATGTAAGAGTTATGGGCAATTCTATGCAGAAGCAGGTTATCGACGGCGACAAAGGTTATATGATGGCTCAGGGTCAACGCAAGGACTTGTCTGATGAGGAGTTGAAGAAGTTAAAAGAGGAGTCAGCTGCTTTTCCAGAATTAAACTATCTTCTTGCAGGCGGCATCACCATTGATGGTATTGAAGCAGTTGGTGATAAAAAAGCTTACAAGCTTAAAGTAACCGATGAAAAAACTGTTTTCTATGATCTTGAAACCGGATTGAAGTTACAAGAGGTAAACAATATAGAAGCTGGCGGACAACAAATGCAACAAACACTTACTTATGGAGATTACAAAGAAGTGTCAGGAATTATGTTCCCTTTCACGTTAACCCAAACGATGGGACCACAAAAATTTGATTTTATCGTAAAGGAAATCAAAGTTAACGATGGCGTAGATGCTGCCGATTTCGAGTAGGCTTTTATACCCATACTTTATAAAATTAAGACGCCTTTTTAGGCGTCTTTTTTATGTTTACGAGGTATACCCCCAATAAAATCAAGAGTGTAGCAAAAAATTGCTTCAAACTAAAATTCTCTCCATCCAACAACCCCCAAAAAATACCTACAATAGGTATTAAATATGTTACTGAAACGGAAAATACCGCTGATGACAGCTGTATCAATTTATTGAACATAATTTTAGCAGCGCAAGTACCCACGGCACAAAGAATAACTACATAAGCTAGAGAACTCCAAAAGAACTTACCAGAAGTGACCTCGCTACTGAAAAATCCTGACAGCGGAAGTATTACAAGTGCAGGTACAATAATCGTTGCAAAATTACCCACTGCAATGGCCATTGGGGAAACGTTCTGTAATTTGCTTTTAATAATATTGGCGTTACCCGCATACCCTATCGCAGCTATAATCACAAAGCCTGCATACCAATAGTTTTGATTTGGATTAACGTTTTGACCGAAGAGTATTAAAAATCCCGCCCCAATAAGCCCGACCAGAACCCCTAAAAACTGATTTTTAGTAAAGGAAACACCGAAAACAAGCAATCCTAAAAACAATGTGAACAAAGGCACCAAAGAATTTAAAACCGATGCTATACTGCTATCGATTTCCGTTTCTGCAAAAGCAAATAAGAACATCGGAAAAAAGCTTCCAATAAATCCGGAAACAGCAACCCATTTCCATTCTTCTTTAGAAATAGTTTTTAAGGATTTAAAACCTATTAAAAAAAGGAATAACCCGGCAATTACGATACGTACCGCACCAAGCTGAATCGCTGTGAACCCATCTAATCCCTTCTTGATCAAAATATAGGAAGTACCCCATATTA
>CALBVX010000059.1 GCA_937969515.1 uncultured Croceitalea sp.
GCAACGCCCTGGGCATGGTTTCCAGCACTTGCACAAACAACGCCATTCTCTAATTCTTCTTTTGAAAGCGAACTTATCTTATTAAATGCTCCTCTAATCTTATAGCTGCGAACCCGATGTAAATCCTCCCTTTTTAGAAAAATATTGGCATCAAACTCCTTGGAATAACGAATACTATGCTGCAAAGGGGTCTGGTTCGCAACCTGACGAATTGTTTTAGCTGCCTCATAGATATCGGCAATTTTAGGAAAATATGTAGTTACAGTGTCTTTCATTAAAAACGAACAAAAAGATGTTTTAAACTGAACTTCTAAACAATAGGTTTCATAGCGGTCATAGACGCTCTTAGTCTTGCACCTACAATTTCTACGGGGTGCTCTCTCAAAGCTTTATTTATAGCAATTAGTCTGGCATTGTCAACGCCTGTATTCTTTGCATTACCAAATGGTTTACCGATAACCGCTGTATCAACTCCTTTCATAAAATCAGCCAATAATGGTTTGCATGCGTGGTCAAATAAGTAACAACCATATTCCGCTGTGTCCGATATAACACGATTCATTTCAAATAATTTCTTTCTTGCAATCGTATTGGCAATTAGCGGTGTTTCATGCAGCGATTCATAGTATGCCGATTCTGCAATGATACCAGACTCTGTCATAGCTTCAAAAGCCAACTCAACTCCTGCCCTTACCATAGCTACCATCAAAACCCCGTTATCATAAAACTCTTGTTCACTAATTTCATCATTACCAGCAGGGGTCTTTTCAAAAGCGGTTTCGCCAGTAGCAGCGCGCCAGGTCAGTAGATTTTTGTCGTCATTGGCCCAATCTTCCATCATGGTTTTAGAAAAGTGCCCGGTCATGATATCATCCATGTGTTTTTGAAAAAGAGGACGCATGATATCCTTCAGTTCCTCCGACAATTCAAAGGCTTTTATTTTAGCGGGATTTGACAAACGGTCCATCATATTCGTTATTCCGCCATACTTCATCCCTTCCGTAATCGTTTCCCATCCATATTGAATTAGTCTAGACGCATACCCTGCATCAATACCTTTTTCAATCATTTTATCAAAACATAAAATAGAACCTGTCTGTAATAAACCACAAAGAATCGTTTGTTCTCCCATTAGGTCAGATTTTACTTCTGCAACAAAAGAGGACATCAAAACCCCCGCTCTATCGCCACCTGTACCCACAGCATAAGCCTTGGCCTGGGCCAAACCTTTACCCTCTGGGTCATTGTTTGGATGTACCGCAATTAAGGTAGGTACACCAAAACCTCTTTTATATTCTTCTCTCACTTCAGAACCTGGGCATTTGGGTGCAACCATAATTACCGTTAAGTCTTCACGGATATTCATTCCTTCTTCGACAATATTAAATCCATGCGAATAGGATAACGTAGCTCCTTTTTTCATTAATGGCATCACAGCACTTACAACCGCCGTATGTTGCTTGTCTGGTGTAAGGTTGATTACAAGGTCTGCATTAGGAATTAGATCTTCATAAGTGCCAACTGCGAAACCGTTTTCTGTAGCATTAACGTACGATTGCCTCTTTTCTGCAATAGCCGATTCACGCAGGGTATATGAAATATCTAAACCGGAATCCCTCATATTTAGTCCCTGATTTAAACCTTGCGCCCCACAACCCACAATTACTATTTTCTTTCCTTTTAAGGCCGAAACACCATCTGAGAACTCCCAAGAATCCATAAATCTGCATTGTCCTAGTTGTTTTAATTTATCCCGTAACGATAGCGTGTTAAAGTAATTTGCCATTTTGTATTCTCTTTTATTTAAATTATTGTTTGGTTTAATGATGTTGAAACTCTTGAAGCAATGCCGAAATTTGCATTTCATCTTTTGATACCGATATACGGCCCGAACGCACAAACTGCATAATGCCGTAAGGGGCTAATTGTTCGTACATTTCATCTATTTCGAACCTACGGCCAGTTTTTGCCAGTACGAAAAAGTCGCGTGCCACGGTAACAATTTGTGAATTATTGTCTTTAATTATATTTTGAATTTGACGCTCATCAAAAAGCAGGTCAGAAGCAATTTTGAATAGTGCCGACTCTTGATAAATAGTCTCATCATCTGTATGATAAAATGCTCTAATAACTTCTATTTGTTTTTCGATTTGGCCAACGATTTTCCGTGTCCAATTCTCCGTGGTGTGAACCACTATAGTAAATTTAGAAACATTATTAATTTCTGATTTTGAGACATTTAGACTCTCTATATTAATGTGTCTTTTTAAAAATATTCCTGATATTCTATTTAAAAGGCCTACGTTATTTTCAGAGTATACGGATATCGTAAACCACTGATTTTCTATATTATTATCACCCATATTAGTTTACTTTAAACGGATTTCAGAGACGGCAGCTCCCGAAGGAATCATTGGAAAAACATTATCCTCTTTTTCTACTTTTACCTCTAAAAAATACGGTTTGTCAGAAGCAATCATTTCTTGAACTGCAGATTTTAAATCTTTACGTTCACTTACACGTTTTGCCTCGATATGATATCCTTCGGCAATTTTGACAAAATCAGGATTTACCATTACAGTCGAGGCATATCTCTTCTCAAAAAATAGCTCTTGCCATTGCCGAACCATGCCTAAATGGTCGTTATTCAATACCACTATTTTTACAGGAATATTATGTTGAAAAATGACCCCTAATTCTTGAATAGTCATTTGATATCCGCCATCACCAATTATAGCCACAACTTCGCGGTCCATTGCACCTTGTTTTGCACCAATTGCAGCCGGTAAGGCAAAACCCATTGTACCCAAACCACCTGAAGTAATATTGCTTTTACTTTCTCTAAACTTTGCATACCGACAACCAATCATTTGATGCTGACCCACATCTGTGACAATTACTGCCTTTTGTTGAGAAGCGATATTAATTTCTTCGATGACCTCGCCCATAGTCAACCCTTCCTTAGTGGGGTGTATATCGTTTTTAATTACCGTATCAAATTCAATTTTATATTTTTCCTTAAAGCGATTGTGCCAAGATTCGTGCTTATTGACATTAATTAATGGAAGTAAGAGCGCTAAAGTTTCTTTTGAATCTCCTAAGACTGCAACATCAGCATGCACATTTTTGCTGATCTCGGCAGGGTCAATTTCAAAATGAATTACTTTGGCCTGAGTTGCGTAATCATCAAGTCTTCCCGTGACTCTATCATCAAATCGCATACCTATTGCAATTAAAACGTCACACTCGTTGGTAAGAATATTGGGTCCATAATTTCCATGCATACCGACCATACCAACATTTAAGGGATGCTCCGTATCTAGCGCAGAGGCGCCCATTATAGTCCATGCGGCAGGTATGCCTGCTTTTTCAACGAATGCTTTCAATTCTTCTTCTGCCTTACCTAAAATCACGCCTTGTCCCCAAACAATAAATGGCTTTTGAGCAGAATTTATAAGTGTAGCTGCAGCTTCCAGGGCTTTTTTATCAGGTTTAGGAACGGCATTGTAACTTCGTACCCCTGTACATTTTTTATACGAGAACATCAGTTCTTCAAACTGGGCATTCTTTGTAATATCAATTAAAACCGGACCCGGTCGACCTGATTTTGCAATATAAAAAGCTTTGGCTATTATTTCAGGGATTTCTGACGCCTTGGTTATCTGATAATTCCATTTTGTGACTGGAGTAGAAATTCCAATAATGTCGGTTTCTTGAAACGCATCAGATCCTAATAAGTGTCTCGGCACTTGGCCAGTAATACAAACCATTGGCGTAGAATCTATCTGCGCATCTGCCAGACCTGTTACCAAATTTGTTGCGCCTGGGCCAGAGGTGGCCATGGCAACACCTACCCTGCCTGAAACCCTTGCGTAACCCTGTGCAGCATGTGTAGCCCCCTGTTCATGTCGTGTTAGAATATGGGTGAGTTTATCTTGAAACTTATATAACTCATCATATACAGGCATAATAGCACCTCCTGGGTAACCATATAACAAATCAACACCTTCGGCCAAAAGGCAATGTATAATCGCTTCTGCACCCGATATCTTCAAGGTCTTGCCTTTACGAGTTTCGGTTTTCATTTCTTTAAGTGTCTCCATGTTTTTTAACTATAATGAGTAAATCTTTAAAATTCATCCGTCACGCAACCTTCAGAAGCTGAGGATACTGTTCGTGCATATTTGTAGAGGCTTCCGCGCTTAACCTTCAATGGAGGTTTTTTCCAGTTTGCCTTACGCTCTGCAATTTCCTCCAGACTTAAGTCTACATGTATTTGATTTTTTTCTGCATCTATTGTTATGATATCTCCATCTTGTAATAATCCTATTAACCCGCCATTTTGGGCTTCTGGGCAAACATGACCGACAACAAAACCGTGTGTTCCACCGGAAAACCTTCCATCTGTTATTAGCGCGACATCTTTCCCCAAACCAGCCCCCATAATGGCCGAAGTGGGCTTAAGCATTTCTGGCATGCCAGGTCCACCCATCGGCCCTTCGTATCTAATAACTACGACATTTCCTTTTTTAACTTCACCTTTTCCTATACCCGCGTTAGCTAAGAATTCATCATCATATACTTTGGCGGGGCCGGAAAAATACAGCCCTTCCTTTCC
>CALBVX010000060.1 GCA_937969515.1 uncultured Croceitalea sp.
AATTAACCGTTAATCCTGCAGGTGTATTTAGCGCACTAAAAATAACTTCTTCATTAAAGCCGCTATAAGTTTCAAAGGTAAAAGGAACTAGTACATCATTCGGTTGGCACGTTTCAAAACTCAGCTCTTGAAAGTTCAAAACTACCTGAGATTCTTGAATGGTGAAGTTTGTGGAATTTACGGCCAAGAAAATATTATCTGACGCTTTTACCATAATCCGCGTCGTTGTGCTCGCTTCTCCGGGCAATTGTACAACCGCACTACCAGTGTTTGGCACGTCATCACCAATAAGAAAAGGAAAGGTGACCCCACCATCAGTAGAGAGTAAAATGTCGACGGCCTGGGTATTTATCGGCGCTTTATCGGTATTCGCAACATCCCATGTGATTTGCTGAATGCTACCTGCATCATAAACTTCATTTGTGGTTTGCGAAGTGACCAAAAAAGGGCCAGCGGCATTTACGGTAGTAACTTTAACCAATTCTGCTGTTACCTGCCCGCCTCCAGCTGCATTGTCCCTAGCAGTGAATGCAAAATTAAAGTCACGTTCTATTGTTGCGACCGTCTCCCAAGCGGAACTCTCTGCGGGATTAGTTTGGGTGAGATTTCCTTGAATTATTCGTGATAGCTTCGGAAAATACCTTTCAGGACTTGTTGTTGGTTTTTGAGACCTAAAGTTTGCTCCACTTGCGTTTTCAGGACCAAAAGTACTGGTTACCACTACCCCATCATCAATCTGCTCCCAAGTATAGGTTAAGACATCGCCCGCATCTACGTCAGTAGAATTCGCAGTTAACACAAAGGCCGTACCCTTAGGAATAGTATAATCTGGAACCGGATCTATCGTCGGTGGTGAATTCGTTAAAGCTGCGGTCTGACCACAGCTTGTAGTTTGTAAATAATTGGTAATTTGAACAATGCTGTTGTAATGAAAATAATCATCACCATTAGGTGCTACATTATTCCCTTCAACAATACCTGCATATCCCATGATAGTGGTTCCACTAGCGGGTTCGGCTTGTACTCCCGTATCCTCCGTCTCAAATGACCAAGTGTGGTTAGCTCCGAACTGGTGTCCCAGTTCGTGGGCTACAAAGTCGATATCAAATAAATCTCCTTCAGGGTCCGTACCAGATGAAAAAGCACTTCCTTTTCTATTATCTGAACATACAGAGCCAACAAAGCCTGCATTTCCGTTGTTGGACCCACGTTGAAAAACGTGCCCGACATCATAATTTTCCTCACCAATGGTAGCGGTCAAAGTGCTTTGCGCCTGTGCATTTAAATTTCCTGTGTAGGGGTCTGTATTAGCATCCGTAAAAATGACTTGATCGTTATTCGCGACCAATTGCAAACGTACCCCTAAGTCCGTTTCAAAAACTTCGTTCACTCTGGTCAGCGTTGCGTTTATGGCCGCTAAGGCATCGGCAACCGTACCGCCATGATATTGTGTGTATTCTCCAGTGGCCGAAACCGCAATCCGATACGTACGTAAGGTCTGGTCGTCAACGATAGCCTTTGAGATTGTAGATGCCGCTAATTTTTGAAACCCCTCGGTATCACAACTAAAACCATCTTTAGCCGTTGCCCTGCTATTGCCCCTAAAAGCAATATACTTTTCAGAATTCTTTTTCTTTTCGATAAAAGTGGCTTTTTCATCATCAAATAAAGAAACTAACATTCCCTGCACTCCTTTTGGGGAAGAACTAAAACGGATTTTATGCTTTTTATCTTCACTCCACCCCGTGTATGATTTAATTTGAGGATATTTTGCTGCCAGAACAGGGTGAAAAATCGGGGTTTCCTCAACCATAAAACCAATTAGCTTTCCCGTAGCTTCAGGAAAATAAATCAATTCTTGGGTGCTTGTTTTTGCACCTTTGTCAAGTGCACTTTTAAAAATTGCTTCCTTTAAATCAAATTCAGAAACTTTACCTACTATTGAATTTGTTTGATTTTCTTCACTAGCCGCAAGAGGTTTCCAATAGGTATCTTGTGACCATCCGGAAAAGGCAACAAAAAATATGGATATTGATAAAACAAAATGTAATTTAGCTTTCATTCTAGGGGCATAAGCAGTTCATAAATTTAAGCCTTTTTATTTTTAGCATCCAAGTGGTAACAGTCCAAGGAATTTCTAAATTCAAAAATAAACTTCCCACAGCGATTACTATTGGCACCTTCGACGGAGTGCACATTGGTCATCGCCAAATACTCCAACGCCTCATAAATAATGCCAAAGAAGCCAATTTAAACTCGGTCTTGGTTACATTTTTTCCCCATCCTAGAATGGTGCTGCAAAAAGAGAGCAATATAAAGCTCTTAAATACTTTGGATGAAAAAATAGAAATACTGCGCGATTTAGGTCTAGATTATATCATCGTACATCCCTTCACAAAAGAGTTTTCGCGTTTATCGGCGATAGAATTCGTCAGAGATATTTTGGTAAACCAACTAAAGGCGAAAAAAATAATTATAGGGTATGACCATCGCTTCGGGAGAAACCGAAACGCTAATATTAATGACCTTATAACTTTCGGAAATACGTTGGACTTTGAAGTCGAAGAAATTTCAGCTCAAGAAGTAGATGAAGTTTCCGTGAGTTCTACCAAAATTCGTACGGCTCTTGAAGAAGCTGATATTGTCACAGCAAATTCTTATTTAGGCTATGCCTTTATGCTTACAGGAACGGTTCAAAAAGGCAAAGGTTTGGGTAGGCAAATCGCTTTCCCTACCGCCAATCTAAAAATTGCCGAATCTTATAAGCTTATCCCCAAGAACGGGGTTTATGTTGTTCGAAGCAGAATTGATGAGAAAGTTCATCATGGCATGATGAACATTGGTTTTAACCCAACAGTTGAAGGCACTGAAAAAAGTATTGAAGTACACTTTTTCGACCTCGATCAAGACCTTTATGATAAAAAAATAAAGGTCGAACTTTTACACCATTTACGTGACGAACATAAGTTTGATTCTGTAGAGGAACTCAAACTGCAACTATTAAAAGATAAGCAAGCCTCATTAGCCATAATTACGAATTAAGATGATCCAGCGATTTCTTTTTAAACGGATTGATAATGCACAGCTTATCGTTTTTAGGGTTTTTTATGGGCTGTTGGTTTGTGCAGAGTGTTTTGGGGCCATCATTACAGGTTGGGTTCGAAAAACCTTTATAGAGCCACAATTCAACTTCTCATTTATAGGTTTCGAATGGTTACAACCCTTACCTGGTAATGGCATGTATGTTTACTTTATTGTCATGGGTATTTGCGGTATTCTCATCACCGTAGGTTATAAATACCGCTATAGCGCTTTAACTTTTGCCTTTATGTGGGCCGGTGTTTACTTAATGCAGAAAACGTCATACAATAATCATTACTACTTACTCATGTTGCTGGCCTTTATCATGGCATTTTTACCGGCAAATCGTAGCTTTTCTCTAGATGTTAAATTAAAACCATCCCTCGAGTCTCAGAGCATGTTCAATTATGTGCGATGGCTAATTATTTTACAACTATTTATAGTCTACACCTATGCTTCTTTGGCCAAACTTTATGGTGATTGGTTCGACCTTAGCATTATAGAGATACTCATGGCAAGTAAAAAAGATTACCAGTTTATAGGTGAGTTTTTACAACAACGCTGGGTGCATAGGTCGATTGCTGTTTTTGGTATTCTCTTTGACATGCTCATAATTCCTGCGCTACTCTTTAAACCTACCAGAAAAATAGCTTTTGGTCTGTCTATCTTTTTTCACCTGTTCAATAGCTTTGTTTTTAGAATAGGCATTTTCCCCTACCTCTCTTTAGCTTTTTGTGTTTTCTTTTTTGATGCACAAACCATTAGAAACCTGTTTTTGACGAGAAAAAATGTAGAAATAACCCAAAACAATAAAACACCGAAAAATCATAAATGGATTCTTGGGGCTTTAGCCATCTATTTTGTAGTACAACTTGCATTACCCCTACGCCATTATTTTTTTAAGGATAATGTGCTGTGGACCGAAGAAGGCCATCGCCTAAGCTGGCGGATGATGTTACGAAGCAGGGTCGGTAGCATTCGCGTTTCTGTTGAAGACAAGACCACTGGCAAACGAGAACAGATAAAATTAGATGATTATTTGACCAAGAAGCAAAAACGTAAAGTCGCCTGTTACCCCGATTTTGCTTGGCAATTTGCACAACATCTTAAAAAGGAAAACGCCAAACAAGGTAAAGAAGTTGGTGTTTTTGTGATAAACAAGGTCAGAGTCAATAAGAGTAAGTATTATGAATTCATAGACCCCGATGTTGACTTGGCCAGTGTGCCATGGAAACATTTTTCGCATAACGAGTGGATTTTACCGGCTAAAGAAGAATAATTTTCTTTCTATTCTTGGCTATTACTTTAAATTTGCTTCACCAAAATAAATTTCATGCTTCAGCTTCAACGTGTAAGAGATAATAAGGATGCCATTATCGAAGCCTTAAAAAAACGGAATATCGATGCCGATGCCATGTTAAATGGTGTGCTTCATTTAGATGAAAAAAGACGGGCATTACAAACCGAATTGGATAACACCCTGGCAGAATCGAATTCACTTTCTAAAGAAATAGGAAATCTATTTAAAAGTGGAAAAGGAGCAGAAGCAAATGAGCTTAAAGCAAAAACCACTACATTAAAAGAAACTTCTAAAAAATTAGGAGAAGATTTAAACAACATAGCCGAAGAGCTTCAGAATCTGTTATACCAAATACCAAATGTGCCTCATGAATCTGTGCCAGCCGGTAGTACCGATGAAGATAACGAAGAGATTTTTCGAGAAGGTGAAATTCCAGAATTGATTGAGGGTGCTTTACCCCATTGGGAGTTGGCCAAAAAACATGACATCATAGATTTTGAATTGGGCGTAAAGGTAACAGGAGCAGGTTTTCCCGTTTATAAAGGAAAAGGGGCCCGGTTACAACGCGCTTTAATCTCCTATTTTTTGGACAAGAATACCGAAGCCGGTTATACCGAAATTCAAGTACCCCATTTAGTAAACGAAGCGTCAGGCTATGGTACAGGGCAATTACCGGATAAAGAAGGGCAAATGTATCATATACAGGCTGATGACCTGTATCTTATACCTACTGCTGAAGTACCGGTGACCAATATCTTTAGAGATGATATTGTAAAAAAAGAAGAATTACCTATCACCTACACTGGTTACACGCCATGCTTTAGACGTGAGGCCGGCAGTTACGGTGCTCACGTACGCGGCCTAAATAGACTGCACCAGTTTGATAAAGTAGAAATTGTTCGCGTGGAGCAGCCAGAAAATTCTTATACCGCTTTAGACGGTATGGTAGAGCATGTTAAAAACATACTACGTGAATTAGAACTACCCTATCGCATACTTCGGTTATGCGGTGGTGATTTAGGGTTTACTTCTGCCCTAACCTATGATTTTGAAGTGTTCTCAACAGCCCAAGACCGTTGGTTAGAAATTAGCTCGGTCTCTAATTTTGAGACCTACCAGGCCAACCGTCTAAAACTGCGTTTTAAAGATGAAAAGGGTAAAAACCAGTTGGCACATACGCTAAACGGAAGTTCATTGGCATTACCACGTGTGCTTGCCGGTATTCTAGAAAACTACCAAACAAAAGATGGTATTCAAATACCCGAGGTTTTAGTACCCTATTGTGGGTTTGATAGTATTTGATTAAGCGTTTGTAAATGCATACTATTCGATTATTAAACGGTTATTTACTGTAACCAGCACTATTTAAAGTGTTTTTACTAAATTAAGCCTATAGTAGAAATATAGTTACTAGTAACTATATACAATTGTTGGCATTAATTATGAAAAACTTATTGTTCATATTAATAATATTTAGCTCTATCAATGAAGCAAGGGCTGATTTTGTGCCTATCGACTTTATTTCTATGACTCATAAGGCGAGTGAAATTGCTTCTGGAGAAATAATCTGTGTTGACGAAAACGTGTTTGAACTAAAAGCTAATAGAAGTCTCAATTCAACGAATAACATCCTTACTATAAGAAAATTTGAGGACTGGACTTGCGCAGTTAGATGGTCAGAATATTTTGTTGGACAAAAAATATTGGTGTTCCTAGTAAAAGATGAAAATGGACTTTATCCTATTGGAGCGGGAAACGAAGGAGAGATGCCAATTTTTAAAAATAATGTATACCCTAGTCTAATGACTTGGTGTTTTGACTACGGCGAATTGAAAAGAATCAAACCTTATCCCGAATTTAAAAAATATGACTCGGAGGAATATGTCGGAATTGAATTGGACTTGGACTTTATGTGGGAATATATAAAAACACTGAAAGATTGCTTTGAATTTTCATCGGTTCGTTATTCAAGAGTAAAATCTGGAAAATGGACTTGCTCCTCAGAAAAGGCGCTAGAACTGAAAAATTCCCATAAGCTCTATGCCCTGACTTTTAAAAGATTAATATCTAATGCCAACACAGTGTATAATTAATTGCGTTCGGAATTTCCAAGCTGAAAATTCCTGCAATTAACTAACTTAGTGCAGACCGAAAAATCGTGCACGATTTTTCGCAACTAAATCATACACCAACCCGTTGTACTTCATTATAACCAACCGCTAACCAATGATAAAATTCTTTAGAAAAATTCGACAAAACTTACTTTCGGAAAACAAAACTGGAAAATATTTTAAGTATGCTATCGGAGAAATTGTACTTGTGGTTATTGGAATTTTAATTGCACTTCAAATTAATAATTGGAATGAATCACGTAAGAACTCTATTTTTGAAAAAAAAGTAATTTCAGAATTGTCGGTTGATCTAAACCAAGATATTCAAGAAATGAATAATGCTTTTGATTCTATTAATCAAAGCCAAAAGTCATCTTATCTTATAATAGAGTACATGGAAAATAAAACTAAATATCATGACTCTTTAAATAAACATTTTTCAAAATCATTAAATCTTTGGTCTTTATCACCTAATAAAATAGCCTTCGAAATGGCTAAGGAAGAAGGAATGTATTTTATATCAAATGATTCGATACGATTTTATGCCTCAAAAGTAAACGGTTATGCATACGATTATATACAAGTTCTAGAAAATAGATTTCAGGATTATAAATCAAATGTAGTTTTACCACATATTCAACCCCTTTTTAATTCTTAT
>CALBVX010000061.1 GCA_937969515.1 uncultured Croceitalea sp.
ATGAACCTTACCACCAAAGAAATTGCAGCAACTTTAAATGTACTACCTGATAGTATTCTGAAATCTAAATACCGCTTAAAAAAGAAACTCAATATAGACAAGGAAACCGATTTAACCAGTTTCTTAAATACATTATAAAGTTTAGGTCTTACCTAAGCCCTAGCGTATCTTTGTACAGCTCAACCGTCATTTCAACGTGAGATGAGATATGCCAATTGAGAAATCGAGATTTCTCGTTGCTATGCTCGCTCGAAATGACTACAAATTGCCAAAGTGGTAGAAGAAAACAAAAAAATTATTCTTTTTGATGGGGTTTGTAACCTTTGCAATGGGGTCGTACAATTTGTGATTAAACGCGACAAACAAGACACCTTTCGTTTCGCAGCACTGCAAAGTGAAATTGGTGAACAACTCACTAAGGAGCGTGGAATAGATACCAGTCAAATAGATTCCATTATATTAATTGAACCCGGTGTAGCCTATTACACAAAATCCGATGCCGCCCTAGAAATCGGTAAAGGACTTAAGGGATATCGTACCCTTTCTTCCTTACTTTATGTTTTTCCTAAGGGTATCCGCGATATAGTATATGACTTTGTCGCCCGTAATCGCTACAAATGGTATGGCAAGAAAGATGCCTGTATGATTCCTACCCCCGAGTTACAGGCCAAGTTTGTGGATTAAATTCCTCAAGTGATAATTCTTGTAGCTTCTATAAATTAAAGAGGTTTTTTTGTCATTCTGAGCGAAAAATTTGAGCGAAGAATCTTATTTTCCACTAGAACTCAGATTCTTCACTGCGTTCAGAATGACATTTTTAACTTGCCTAATTCAAAAAGCTACTTTACTTACAAATAAATTGGTTTTACTAATTATCGATTTTAATTAGTATGAACAAAAACTAGGTTTGGTGAAACTTTAAAGCCAATCTTATGAAAAAGCTCGTTCAAATTCTATTCCTACTCCCCTATTTTGTTTTTGCCAATGAGGTAAAAATACCATCCAAGATTAAAGAGGTAACCGTTTACCTATCTGGAGCGCAAATCACGAGAAATGCGAATTGCAAGCTAGAATCGGGTACTTCTGAGGTTATTTTTACAGGTCTTTCGCATAAGATTGAAGAAAGCAGTATTCAGGTTTCCGGTTTAGCAGTTGTTTCCATTTTGGCCATGTCTTACGACATTAATTATTTAGATAAATCTGAAAGCCATCCAAAAACTACACTATTGGAAAATGAAATTGAGCGAATAACTTCCGAAGTTACTTTTTTAAGGAATCAGATTGTTGGATTGGAGGAAGAAGAAAAAGTCATTACCACCAACCGATTGGTAAGTGCTGACAATCAAGCCTTAGACCTTCAAAAAATTAAAGAAATCAGTCAGTATTATCGTGAACGCATAACTGCAATTAAAAATGAAGTTTTTAAAATCAATTTAGAAATTAATCAACATAATAAGGACCTAAGGGATATTCAAAACCAATTGGCGGAAGCTAATAAATCCCCTGCACTACCTCAAGGAGAACTGAGGATAAAGTTTGACGCTCCCATAGCCACTACTTTAAACATTCAACTGGCCTATCAAGTACAAGATGCCGGTTGGATACCCAATTACGATATCAAATCCAAAGCACTCAATGCACCCTTGAATCTCGCTTATAAGGCCAATGTGTATCAAAACACGGGTAAAGATTGGAATAATGTCAATGTCACACTTTCGACAGGAAACCCAAGCTATAATGTGTCCAAGCCCAATTTAGATACCAAATATTTGAATTTTGTAAGCGCCTATTCAAGAAGACAAAAGCTAACCTCAAAAAAGAAGGGATATGCTTTTAACCCCACTGTAAAAAGAATAACTGGGACGGTTACCGACGAATCAGGTCAACCTTTACCAGGCGTTAACGTGCTTGTAAAAGGAACAACAAATGGTACGCAAACCGATTTTGACGGCAACTACACCTTGAATGTTACCACCGGCCAAGAACTGCAGTTTTCTTATATCGGCCAAAGAACAACGGAACTACCTATCTACTCCTCCATAATGAACATACGTATGGAAGAAGATGCTGAAGCATTGGAGGAAGTTGTGGTAACTGCTTATGGCTCCTCATCTAAAAATTATTCAGCCTCTGTTTCATCTATAGAAGCTGAACAACTAATACAAGGTAGAGCTGCTGGGGTCAATATAAACGGGGCTTCTGGTTCTACCCATAAAGCCCCGAAAATTAGGTATCAACAACCAGAGCCATTAGTCATTGTCGATGGTGTGCCAATAGAAGGTTTTTCTGAAAGCGATATAGACCAGAGTGAAATTCAACATATTGAGACACTTAAAGATGCCAATGCTACAGCAATTTATGGGAGTAGAGCTTCAAATGGAGTAATTGTTATCACTACAAAAAAGAGCAGGCTTCAAGATGATTTAACCAATGCCAAATTCATTATCAAAAAACCCTATTCCATTGCATCTGATGGTGATATTACTGCCATTGAAATCAATACGTTTCAAATGCCTGCGAGTTATGAATATTTTGCCGCTCCGATTATCAATGAAAATGTTTTCTTGACCGCTAGTTTTAAAGACTGGGAGAAATACCAGCTATTGCCTGGTGAAGCCAATATCTATTTTGAAGGTACTTATGCCGGTAAAACAGCATTAGACCCCTATACCGTTAAAAAGGAAATGGTACTGTCTTTAGGCATTGATGCAAATATTACCGTGACGAGAAAACAACAGCGCAACTTTAAAAGCAAATCGTTCACGGGGAGCAACCGTATTCTTGACCGCACCTATGACCTTGAGGTAAAAAACAATAAAAACACTGCCATTAGCCTAAAACTGATGGATAGAATACCAAAATCACAACATAAAGACATAAAAGTCGATGATGTTGAGACCTACAATGCTACTTATGATAAAAAAAATGGTCTATTAAGTTGGAATCTAGATTTAGCCCCTAAAGAAAATAAAAAGGAAAGCTTCTCTTTTCAGGTCAAATATCCAAGGGGAAAATATATATCCTTGTAATTATAAAAAGCGAAGACGAAGTCAACTCGTCTTCGCTTTTAAATTTTAATCAAAAGTAACTTCTTCGGTCAACAGTTTAATTATTTCCTCATCACCGCTGAACATTTCCTCAAAATTATAGGCAACTATTTTATAAGGATTATAACCCAATTCAACAAGTTTCTTATTTCTGTAGGCTTCCATATAACGGTACACCTTGTACTGACCTCTATTCGGGTTATCATCGATATAAGATTTGAGCAAAGCACCCAAGGGTTCTCGCCAGGCCAGCGATGTAATTAGGTCTTCACGAGTTATCTCATTAAGCCCCGGTGCTTTTTTAAGTGCACTAAATCGTTCTTCCGTATAGAACCATCTTGATTCCAAACTTTTCCAATCAGGAACTCCGGCTTTTAATTTTTCTTCTAAAGCCCTGATGCTCTCAGCTTCTAGCGGTGCATTTATTTCGATGTACCCATTGGCAAGATTGGTGGTTCGCTCCATTAATCCGAATCCTTTTCTCGACTTTTTTTCTATGATTAAAAATTTCTCATCAATTCGCTTAACAATGTAAACCGTATCAAGGCTTGGCCTTTTATCATCGCTAAGCTCACTGATGCTTTCAAGAACCAGCTTATCTTCATAT
>CALBVX010000062.1 GCA_937969515.1 uncultured Croceitalea sp.
CTTATGCTTACTTTCATCTTTTGATTTTAATTCTATGATACAGGCATCAAATATCCAAAAATTCTATGGAAACCTTCAGGTTCTAAAGGGTGTGGATATTGAAATAAAGAAAGGAGAGGTTGTTTCAATTGTTGGAGCTTCTGGGGCCGGTAAAACAACCTTATTACAAATTTTAGGTACTTTAGATATTCCAACGAATAAGGCCGAAAGCAGTATCAAAATAAACGATGTCAACACCAATACCTTAACAGATAAGGCCTTGGCAAAATTCAGAAATGAACACATTGGTTTCATTTTTCAATTTCATCAGTTATTGCCTGAGTTCACAGCTTTGGAAAATGTATGTTTACCAGCTTTTATTAAAAAAACGTCTAAAACGGAAGCTGAAAAAAGAGCAAAAGAGCTCCTTAATTTTTTAGGTCTATCGGAACGAATACACCACAAACCAAATGAACTTTCTGGTGGAGAGCAGCAACGGGTAGCGGTTGCGCGGTCTTTAATAAATAATCCATCTGTAATTTTTGCCGATGAACCCAGCGGTAACCTTGACTCTGAAAGTGCCGACAACCTACATCAGCTATTCTTCGATTTAAGAAAAGAGTTCGGTCAGACTTTTGTTATTGTGACCCATAATGAAGAACTAGCGAATATGGCCGATAGAAAGTTAGTAATGGTAGATGGCTTAATTCAAGGTTAATATGTTAAATGAAATTTTTGAGTTTTTTAAAAACCCAGAATACGTAGAGCTTAACGAAGATAACAAGACGAAAACAAGACTATTTTTTACCCTGACCGCTATAACAGTGGCTTTTAGCCTACTGCTAGGGATGCTGGCAGGCCTTATTACAAGTGTTGTTGGTTATGATTACGAAGGTCACGCAGTAATGGACATGTTTGAGTCTTATTCGCCTGTATTGCTATTTTTTCTTGTTGTAATTGTAGCTCCGGTAATAGAGGAGTTCATATTTCGAGGCCCGCTAGGCTTTTTTAAGAACTCGAAACACTTTAAGCATGCCTTTTATACTTCAGTTTTGTTATTTGGGGTAATCCATATCGGTAATTTTCAAAATATTGATGGCTATTATTGGCTGATTCCCGTTTTAGTAGCCCCACAAATCTCTGCGGGTATTTTTTTAGGTTTTATCCGAACCAAACTTGGCTTGGTGTGGTCCATGCTCTTACATGCTGCACATAATCTAATTCTAATCGGTCCCTTCATTATAATGAAACTTTTAGATATCCCTTTTGAATGAACAGTTCTGAATTAAAATCTTTCTTAGATGAAAAAGCGGAACAATACGAGCACCCTAAATTTTTAGAAAGTGACCCTTTGCAAATACCACACCGGTTTACTAAAAAAGAAGATATTGAAATAAGTGCCTTTCTAACGGCAACAATAGCCTGGGGAAATAGAAAAAGTATCATAAACAATGCATTAAAATTGATGCAGCTATTGGATAATTCACCTCACGATTTTGTTTTAAATCATACAGAATCAGATTTAGACAACTTATCAAATTTTGTTCATCGCACTTTTAATGGGGATGATTTAAAGTATTTCATCAAAGCCTTGCGGCATATTTATTGTAATCATGGAGGGCTTGAATCCGTTTTCACCAAACATCAAGAAGCGCAATCAGTTCAAGGAACCATAAGCAAGTACAAGGAATGTTTTTTCGAGTTGGAGCACCTGCAGCGTACACAAAAACATGTTTCTGACCCATTAAAAGGTTCCGCTGCAAAACGCATCAATATGTTTTTAAGGTGGATGGTACGGCCATCGAACAAAGGTGTTGATTTTGGTTTGTGGAAAGCTATTTCACCTTCAAAGCTGTCTTGCCCATTAGACGTACACTCAGGAAATGTTGCCAGGAAGTTAAAGCTATTGAAGCGTGGACAGAATGATGCAAAAGCACTTGTGGAGTTGGACAACAACCTACGAAAACTAGACCCTAACGACCCTGTCAAATATGATTTTGCACTGTTTGGGTTAGGGGTTTTTGAAAAATTTTAAAGATTATTGTATTAACTCATCCTCCAAAGCCGAAATTAGACTCGAAATTTAAAGCCTGCTTCTTTCCACCTTCAGAAATGGATTTGTAAATGGCTTCTACAATCATCATATCTCTCTTGCCCATTTCACCAGGAACCAAATTTGGGGCATCAAAAAGAATATGTTTCGCAAAATCATCCATTTGTAGTTTTTGTTGACTTTCTTGTTTAAAGTTTAGCTCGCCTTTTGAGGTTCTTCCTGCTAGCGGAATATAAGTGCTCGCCGGATCCAATTCGAACCAACCCCTTTCAGATTTTGCATGTAACCTATTTGCACTTATGTTATGTGATGTCATGATAGTACCCACTACACCACTTTTAAATTCGAATTGTGCAGTTATCGTTTCATCTGTATCTTTAAAATATCCTGGTCTGGTACTGAATTCTTGTGCAGAAACGGAAACTGGATTTTCTCCTGTACTATAAACTATGCTCTGAATAGCATACACCCCCATATTCATTAAAGCCCCTCCACCAGAAAGCTTCTTATTTAAACGCCATTGCGCTGGGTTACTGCCAGAATAATAGCCTGCATCCGCAGAAATATACCTGACATTACCAAAGGTTTTTTCTCTTACAAATCGCTTTACTTCTTGTGTATAAGGTTCGGAATGTAAACGATAACCAATTCCCAGCTTAACATTGTTTTCGCTGCACGCATTTATGATGGCATCGCATTCTTCAACATTCATTGCCATTGGCTTTTCGCATATCACATGTTTACCGGCTTTTGCTGCCCTTATAGAAAAATCAGCATGCATAGAATTGGGTAGTACTACATAAACTACATCAATTTCTTTGTTATCCTTTATGGCGTCAAAATTATCATAGTTATAGATGTTTCCCTCAGGTATATTATACTTCGAACCCCATATTTTTTCTTTATCCGGGCTTCCCGTAACTATACCGGCCAGATAACAATGTTGTGTATCTAATAATGCCGGCGCCAATTGGTACGTGCTATAGCTACCAAGCCCTACAAGGGCTATTCCTAATTTCTTTTTATCTTGCTTACTGCCCATTGCACAGGCCAATGGCATATGAGCGGTCAATGCTGAGCCCCCTAATCCTTTTACTAAAGTGGTATTAAACTTTCGTCGTGTTATTATTCTCATGATGATGAATTTCTTCTCTTAAAGATATAAAATTGATATACAGCTGAGCTACTAAGATGTTTCTGGCTCAAAATCCTTATTTTTAGAATTCAACTAACGCACTTATTTAAATGAATAAACCAGTTTTATTTACGCTATGCCTTTGCTTTACATTATTGGCATTTTCTCAAGAACGTAAACTACCGATTGATACCACTGTCACTACACAACATAGTGCCGCTATCAACGGTATAAGTTTTACGTATACAGCAACTACAGGCACACAACCCGTTTGGGACGAAATAGGTAAACCAATAGCTTCGCTTCACTATACCTACTACACCAGAAATAATATTAAAAATAGAGCTGACAGACCTTTATTGATTTCTTTTAATGGTGGCCCAGGTTCGGGTTCGGTATGGATGCATTTGGCGTATACCGGACCAAAAGTCCTAAAGATTGATGATGAGGGATATCCTGTTCAACCTTACGGTGTGAAGTCAAATCCATTTTCTGTACTTGATGTGACCGATATCGTTTATGTAAATCCCGCCAATACCGGATATTCAAGAACAATTCCAGAAACTGGCAAAGAGGTTGATCGCGATAAGTTTTTTGGCATAAATGCGGATATCAAATACTTGGCCGAATGGTTAAATACATTTGTTACAAGAAATAATAGATGGCGTTCGCCAAAATACATTGTAGGTGAAAGCTATGGTGGTACCCGGGTTATGGGTCTTTCATTGGCTTTGCAAAATCAACAATGGATGTATCTGAATGGGGTTATCATGGTTTCACCGGCCGACTATAAAGTTATCAGGGTGGGCGGCCCCGTTTCGAGTGCTTTAAACCTCCCCTACTTTACGGCTGCGGCATGGCATCATAAAATGTTACCGACAGAACTGCAGAATAAAGATTTGTTAGAAGTGCTGCCCGAATCTGAGTCCTATACCATAAATAGCCTTATACCTGCTATTGCAAAAGGTGGTTTTATCTCTGATGCTGAAAGAAAAGAAGCTGCTCAAAAAATGGCCTATTATTCCGGATTGAACCAAGAAGATATTTTAGACCACAACTTAGATGTGCCAACCTCTTTCTTTTGGAAAAATCTTTTGAAAAATAAAGGAGATTTTACCGTAGGCCGTTTGGATAGTCGTTATAAAGGAATCGATAAAAAGTCTATTGGGAGCAGACCAGATTACAATTCTGAACTCACCTCTTGGCTGCATAGTTTTACACCTGCCATAAATTATTACTTGCAGGAAGAGTTAAATTTTAAAACGGATATCAAATACAATATGTTTGGTCCGGTGCGGCCATGGAACAATGAAAATGATACTACCCGTGATGACCTTCGTCAGGCAATGGCACAGAATCCTTACCTAAACGTTCTGGTGCAATCGGGCTATTATGATGGGGCAACGACCTATTTTAACGCTAAATATACCATGTGGCAGGTTGACCCTAGTGGTCGCATGAAAGACCGCTTTGAATTCAAGGGCTACCGTTCTGGCCATATGATGTATTTAAGGCATGAAGACCTAAAAAAAGCCAATGAAGACATCAGGGCTTTTATAAAAAGAACCGCTAATACAGGCAAAAGTGCCAAATATTAATAAAATGAAAACTAAGCTATTAATAACCGTAGTCCTATTTACAACCATTCTTATAGGGCAAACAATACCATCGAAAGAATGGCAGATAAAGACCGCGCTAATGGCCGTACCAATAGATTATAAAGAGGGTGCAAAAGTTTATGGTTATGATACTTCAGGCAATTTTACAACTTTAAGAGAAGGCACAAACGATTATATTGCCTTAGCGTCTGATCCTAAAAAAACCAATTTCTCAACAGCTGCGTATCACAAAGATTTAGACGAATTTATGGCTCGAGGCAGGGCTTTAAAAGCTGAAGGAAAAGCATTTCAAGAGATCTTTGATATTCGGGAAAAAGAAGTAAAATCGGGCAAACTGAGATTGCCCGATAAAACAACGCTTTGCGTTTTTACCGGGGTCGTCAACAAAGAAACCAAAGAAATCGAAGATGGTTACCTAAGGTATGTTTTTTATGTTCCGTTCGCCACAGGAGCATCTACTGGCCTGCCTACCTCACCTGCGCCTCCAGGTCATGCGTGGCTAATGAATCCAGGTACGCACAGGGCACATATTATGATCAGTCCTCCAAAAAACTAAGTTTTTGCTACAATCGACAATTATGTTCAAAATAAAAATACTCGTGCTGCTAAGCTTCTTTTCTTTTTTAAAAAAATCAAACGCTCAAGATTGGGCAAACTTGGATAAATACAAGGCTTCAAACGAAAAATTGCTGGCCCAACCAGCCGATGAAAATCGTGTTGTATTTATGGGTAATTCCATTACCGAGGGTTGGACATCGTCTTTTTTCGAAAATCCCTCTTATATCAATAGGGGAATCGGAGGTCAAACAACTCCACAAATGTTACTTCGCTTTCGGCAAGATGTAATCGCATTACAACCAAAAGTGGTTCTCATACTAGCAGGCACGAATGATATTGCGGGTAATACGGGTCCGATGACCTTAGAAGAGATTAGAGATAACATCCTTTCAATGGTAGAATTAGCAGAAGCTAACGGCATTTGCCCTATTGTATGCTCTGTGCTTCCAGCATATGATTACCCTTGGAGACCGGGCTTAGCGCCGAATATCAAGATTCCGAAACTAAATACAATGCTAAAAAATATAGCCGACCAAAAAGGAGTCCAATACTTAGACTATTTTAACGCAATGGCAGATGATAGAAATGGTTTGCCTTCAGCACTTACAACAGACGAAGTTCATTTAACAAAAGAAGGCTATGAGGTTTTAAGTAAAATGGCTAACGAAGCAATAGGGAAAGCTTTAAAAGAATAAGCTCTAAATGAACCGAAGCTTAGTCAGTATTGTTATTCCATTTAGAAATACAGATCAATATTTATCCGAATGTCTTGATTCTATTTTAGCACAGACTTATCAGAATTGGGAGGTTATTGCCATAAATGATCATTCTACCGACAATAGTTTAGTACTGGTTAACAGTTATGTAGAGAAAGATAATAGGATTAAAGTTTTTGCTAATACAGGTCAAGGTATCATTCCTGCACT
>CALBVX010000063.1 GCA_937969515.1 uncultured Croceitalea sp.
GTGTTAAAACCCAACGAAAAAGAAGCACCAATGTTTTTAGTAAATGCATTGAAAGATGGGAACCGTGTCCAAGACTTTTTAACACAAAACATGGTTACTGGAAGAACAGGAAACGAAATTTTGGCCAAGTCCCTACAAGAAGCAAAAGATGAGGGTCTACGACCTGCAATTTACACCCATCCGTTGGGAAGCTATGGACATTCGGCCGGAACAACAATTGGTATGTGGGATTCGCAAGGTGGGGTCATGAAAGATGATGGTGAAAACTATCCACTTAACCCAAATACAGTGTATGCAATAGAACTAAATACAACAGTCAACATACCGGAATGGAAAAGAGATATTCGGATTATGTTGGAAGAAGCTGTTTTCTACGGTAAAGGCGGTTTTCGTTATGTAAATGGAAGGCAGACAGATTTGTTGTTAATTCCACGAGTTAAAAATCATTTAGGTAATTAAACCTGCAAAACCCCCATATTAAATTGCTTTTCAATGGGTGCATGGTTCGCGGCTTCAATTCCCATGGAAATCCATTTTCGCGTCTCTAGCGGGTCAATGATGGCGTCTGTCCAAAGCCTGGAAGCTGCATAATAGGGTGAAACCTGATTATCATACCTGCTTTTTATTTGGTTGAACAAGGCCTTCTCTTTTTCTGCAGTAATTTTCTCCCCTTTCTTTTCCAACGAGGCTTTTTCTATTTGCAATAATACCTTGGCAGCCGAATTTCCGCTCATAACGGCCAATTCAGCACTTGGCCAAGCTACTATAAGCCTTGGGTCATAGGCTTTTCCACACATGGCGTAGTTTCCCGCTCCATAGCTATTTCCAATAACTACGGTAAATTTTGGGACCACGGAATTACTAACGGCATTCACCATTTTGGCACCATCTTTTATAATCCCACCATGTTCACTTTTACTGCCCACCATAAAACCGGTCACATCTTGTAGAAAAACTAAGGGAATTTTCTTTTGGTTGCAGTTGGCAATAAATCGGGTGGCCTTATCTGCAGAATCTGAATAAATAACACCGCCAAATTGCATTTCACCTTTTCCGTTTTTCACTACTTTTCTTTGATTGGCAACAATACCTACTGCCCATCCATCAATTCTTGCATAGCCGGTCAATACGGTCTTTCCGTAATCAGCTTTGTACTGCTCAAATTTTGAATCATCGACAAGCCTTTCAATAATTTCTAGCATATCATACTGGTCAGAACGCAAAGCAGGCAAAATACCATAAATGTCTTCTTGCTTCTTGGTAGGCAATTTAGATGGAGTACGATTATATCCTGCTTTATCAAAGTCCCCGATTTTACCCATTATATTTTTTATGGTCGATAAAGCTTCTGCATCGTCTTTCGTTTTGTAATCAATTACACCACTTATTTCAGAATGAGTGGTAGCACCTCCCAAAGTTTCATTATCTATACTTTCACCGATTGCCGCTTTTACCAAATAACTTCCTGCTAAGAAAATACTACCTGTTTTGTCTACAATTAAAGCCTCATCGCTCATAATTGGTAAGTAAGCTCCCCCAGCAACGCAACTTCCCATAACTGCAGAAATTTGGGTAATTCCCATACTGCTCATAATGGCGTTGTTTCTAAAAATCCGACCGAAGTGTTCTTTATCAGGAAAAATTTCATCTTGCATGGGCAAGTAAACCCCGGCACTATCAACCAAATAAATTATGGGGAGTTTATTCTCGATAGCAATTTCTTGGGCACGTAAATTTTTCTTTCCAGTTATGGGAAACCAAGCCCCGGCCTTAACGGTCGCATCATTGGCAACTATCACACACTGTTTGCCTTGAACATAACCGATTTTTATAACAACACCACCTGATGGGCAACCACCATGCTCTTCATACATTCCTTCACCGGCAAAGGCCCCTATTTCAATCGCATCTTTGGCATTATCCAAAAGATAATCAATTCGCTCTCTTGCGGTCATTTTTCCTTTTGCATGATGTTTTTCGATACGGCTTTTACCTCCACCTAGTTTGACCTTGGCAAATCGTGTTCTTAGTTCTGATACTTTTAGCTTATTTTGGTCTTCGTTTTTATTGAACTTGATGTCCATAAATGAAATTCTTGTTACGTTTATGGCTTAAAGATAAGCACTAATACTGATTTGTTTATAGCACTATGAAAAGTAAGATAAGATGGGGAATAGTCGGTCCGGGTAAGATTGCAAAAGAGTTCGCAGATGATTTAAGGCAAGTTGTTGATGCAGAACTTACTGCGGTAGGTTCTAGAAATATGGAGAGGGCCATTGCTTTTGCAAATGTGTACAAGACACCTCACATTTTTGATGACTATGACCATTTATTTGCCTGTCCTGATGTTGATGTAATCTATATTGCTACCCCACATACTTTTCATAAAGATTTAGCCATTAGGGCAATGAAGGCTGGTAAGCACGTATTGTGTGAAAAGCCTTTAGGTATTAATGTTACGGAGGTTAAAGAAATGATAGCTGCCGCCGCAGAAAGTAAAGTTTTTTTAATGGAGGCTTTATGGTCACGCTTTAATCCCACAATACAAAAAGTAAAAGAAATTGTAGAAAGTGGAGCTCTAGGGGAGCTCCGATATATTAATGCTGAATTTGCCTTTTACGCTTTGGATAGGTCGAAGGAATCAAGGCTCCTTAATTTGGATTTGGCGGGTGGTTCTATTCTAGATATCGGAATTTATCCGGTCTTTCTTTCGTATTTGCTTTTGGGCATGCCTAAAAGAATAGAAGCAATTTCAAATTTCAATGATGAGGGCACCGAAATTCAAACCTCCGTTATTTTTCAATATGAAAATGCGCAGGCCGTATTGCATAGTAGTTTAGCCAATGAATCGAGAATGAGCGCTGAAATTTCAGGAACAAAAGGTAGCATTACATTAGATCCACGATTTCATGAAACTCAAGGATATCATTTAAAGGCAGCTAACGAAATTCGGCACTATGAGTTACCTACAAATGGCAAAGGCTATACTTATGAAATTATCGAGGTTAATAATTGTATAAGAGAAAACAAGACTGCAAGCACCTTATGGTCTCATAAGAATAGTCTAGAACTTATTATTTTGTTGGACACAATACGTCAAAAAACTGGTGTTAGTTTTCCTTTTGAAAATTAAAATATAGCAAAAGGTTGTTCATTTTTTACGATATTTGATTTTACACATAAAATTAGAGCAAATTGAAGGATAAGAATACAGTTTTGAGTTGGGCAGTTTTTATAATGATTTTTGTGGGAATGGGAATGATTGCCTTAGGTGCCTTTAAATATGATGAAGTAGCTGGATATGGTTTTGCTGCCGTGGGCGTTGGTTTTTTTGCCATCGCTTGGGTTTTTAATGCACTAAAGGGGCGTGTATAGTTTTTAATTTTTCTTCCAATTTTAATTTCAAAATAGACAATGTCAGACGATAAAAAAGTCATTTTCTCAATGTCTGGGGTAACCAAGACATACAAAAATGCAAACACACCGGTTTTAAAAAATATTTATCTGAGCTTTTTTTATGGTGCTAAGATTGGTATTCTTGGTCTAAATGGTTCTGGTAAGTCCACCTTATTAAAAATTATAGCTGGTGTCGACAAAAACTTTCAGGGCGATGTGGTTTTTTCACCTGGTTATAAAGTGGGCTATCTTGAACAGGAGCCACAATTAGACGAGAATAAAACGGTGCTTGAAATCGTAAAAGAAGGTGCTGCCGAAACGGTTGCGATTCTAGATGAATACAACAAAATAAACGACATGTTTGGCTTGCCCGAGGTATATGAGGATGCAGACAAGATGCAAAAACTCATGGACAAACAAGCGGAACTTCAAGATAAGATTGATGCAAGTAATGCATGGGAACTTGATACTAAGCTTGAAATAGCAATGGATGCCCTGCGCACACCAGATTCAGATAAAAAGATAGGCGTGTTGTCTGGCGGTGAGCGCAGGCGTGTGGCTTTATGTAGGTTATTACTTCAAGAACCGGAAATCTTATTATTAGATGAGCCAACCAACCATTTAGATGCAGAATCTGTTCATTGGTTAGAGCATCATTTGGCGCAATATAAAGGAACCGTAATTGCAGTTACTCACGATAGGTATTTTTTGGATAATGTTGCCGGTTGGATTTTGGAGTTGGATAGGGGAGAAGGTATTCCTTGGAAAGGAAATTACTCAAGTTGGTTAGACCAAAAATCAAAACGATTGGCGCAAGAGAGCAAGCAAGCATCAAAACGTCAAAAAACTTTAGAAAGAGAATTAGAATGGGTGCGTCAAGGGGCTAAAGGCCGCCAAACCAAGCAGAAAGCTAGGTTGAAGAATTACGATAAACTCATGAGTCAAGATCAAAAACAACTTGACGAAAAATTAGAGATTTATATTCCTAATGGTCCCAGACTTGGAACAAATGTAATCGAGGCCAAGGGAGTCAGTAAGGCCTACGACGACAAATTACTATATGAAGATTTAAATTTTAATCTTCCTCAAGCGGGTATTGTTGGTATTATTGGCCCGAATGGAGCTGGTAAAACAACAATATTTAGAATGATAATGGGAGAAGAACAAGCCGATAAAGGCGAATTTGTTGTTGGTGATACCGCCCAATTGGCCTACGTAGACCAGAGTCATTCTAACATTGACCCAGATAAATCGATTTGGGAAAATTTTAGTGATGGCCAAGAGTTGGTCATGATGGGGGGCAGACAAGTGAATTCGAGAGCGTATTTAAGTAGGTTCAACTTTTCAGGAAGTGAACAGAATAAAAAAGTTAGTATGCTATCCGGAGGAGAGCGTAACCGCCTTCATTTAGCGATGACCTTAAAGGAAGAAGGAAATGTACTTTTATTGGATGAGCCTACCAATGACCTAGATGTAAATACATTGCGAGCCTTGGAAGAGGGGCTAGAAAACTTTGCCGGTTGTGCAGTTGTTATTTCGCATGATAGATGGTTTTTAGATCGAATTTGTACACATATCTTGGCTTTCGAGGGCGATTCTCAAGTCTATTTTTTTGAAGGTTCTTTTTCCGATTATGAAGAGAACAAAAAGAAACGTTTAGGGGGCGATTTAATGCCAAAACGTATCAAGTACAAAAAACTGATTCGTTAATTTTCGGTCTTTAATTTTTCTAAGGTCTTTTGAAGTAGTTTTTTGCTTCGGTCAACGTACATTTTCTTTTGTAGCTCTACTGCGCTCGATGATTTAGGTTCATCGGCATTTAGTGTTTTAAGCAATCTATTCAGTTCTTGTTCTGCCGCTTGAAGGCTTTTATCCACTTTAGAAATGTATTTTGCCAATTGCAAGGTTTCCAGATCTTGATTCTCAAGATTTGAAGAAGATTCAATTGCCTCGCTTGAACTTTCTTCTTCAGAATAAGACTTAGAAGTAGTATCATCCTCACTATCAGATTTCTGTAATTCTGACATGCTACATTCGTCTAAAGCAGTTATTAATTCATTGATTAGGGACTTTGATTTTTTAGTAAAAAACCTGCCGGCATCCCAATCTATAGGTTCAATAGCTTTATTCAGGTTTTTTAAAATAGAAAAGGTTTTGTCTTCTGCTTTACTGCATCCGCAATCATTTCGTAGCGCTTCCGCTTTTTCCATCGCGATAAGTGCACGTTCGGCGTAATACATTTGATGTTCAAAATTTGTTGCGCTAAGTGCCTTATTAGAATGTGAAAGGGCATAAGTTACTTTAGAGTATAGATTATCACAGGCACTTGACTCTTTTGAATAATGGAAAAACGGATTTAAAAAAATAAAAAGAATGTAAAGATATTTCATGGGGTTTAGGCTAGTATTATTTGTTGGTTTTTATGTATTCAATCCTGTTTCATTTGATGAATGATTGGTTTTAGCTTTGTATTAACGTAGTTTTCAACATTAAATTTTTTTAACTCTGATTTTGTTGCTTTATATAACGGATGAGCAGGATGTCCTTTTTTTTGTTGGAACACCGATTATTTTCCAATTTAAGTTTAGGTCTTTTAAGTTTTCATGGATGCTTAGCATACAAAGAGAAAGGTATGTGCGTGATTCTATGAGATTACCAAAGGCGAGCCATATGGTATCAATTTTTAATTCTAAAATCGATTGTTTAATGGCATAACTATTTTTCAAGCGCAAATGATGGTTTACTTCTTTATCCAAAAGGCTAGGGTCGGTACTTCGTTGAGGATATAGGTTATACATTACCCAACCGTCATAGCCATTAAAAGCGGCGATACGTTTCACTGATTTAAGTGTATTGTCTAAATCATTTGGACTTGCAGTACTGGGATTTATACCGATACAGGCAATCGTATTACTGGTTTTTTTTCCCAATACATATCTAACTGTATTGCAGGCAGAATTGCTGTAAACCCATTCTATGTTTTCAAAGGCCATTTAACATAACTTGAAAAGAGTGCTCAAATAACGAACGCTGAAAATAGTATTGTAGTATATTTCTTACTAAAAATCATTATTTGGATACCAATCCAACTGCACTACTTCAATCTTTTGATTGGTTTTATGAACGAGGGTTCTGAACTTGCCCACATCACTAACATCTGGTCGGCCCCTATAATGGTATGGATAAACCTGCTTTGGTCTAAATTCAAGAACAGCATCGGCTGCACTTTCCTCAGTCATGGTATAGGGTAGGTTCATACAGATAAAGGCCATGTCTATATTCTTAAGAGCTCTCATTTCAGCAATGTCTTCAGTATCGCCGGAAAAATAAAGGCGTTTACCATCCATATTCAAGACATAACCATTACCTCTGCCTTTCGTATGAAACTTTAGGGCTTCTTCTCGCAAATTATACATGGGTATGGCTTCAACGTTAATACCGAAACGTTCTTTTGCCTCCCCGTTGTTAAGCACATCGATCTGTGGAGTAAATTCTTCAGGTATTTTATCGGCAACAGGTTGGGGAACTATGATTTTAGCGTTCTCGGTATTCAAAGCTTGAAGCGTTTCCAAACTAAAGTGGTCGCCATGTATATCAGTAATCAAAATAAGATCTGGTTCTGCATAAGATTTAAATTTTTCAAGACCGCCAACTGGATCAATATAAATGGTAAAATTCTTCCATTCTATGATTGCAGTTGCATGTTCTATAGGATGTATTTTCACCTCTTCTTCGACCGTCATGACCAATTTTTGAGTTGTTTTTTGAGAAGATTTCTCCTTACATCCAATCAAAAAGAAAAGAAGCAGAACGATATAGACATTAGATTTAGTCACTTTACAAAAGTTTAACATTCTCTTTAAAGGTACATTATGACTAGGTTGGAGAAAAAAAATTAACATTTTAATTATTTAAAACATCCAAAAGAAATCTTGTCACGTAAATAGACCAGAAGCAAACAACATAGGTTTGTTTTAAAAGAAAGATATTAAAATCAAATTATTATGACAGACACTAAAAGTAACAACAGTTTAAAAGTGATAGCAGGTCTACTAGGGGTTATCCTATTAGGAACTATCATTTTCGCGGTAACTCAATATAACGAGAACAAGAAGAACACCGCAGCACTTACTCAAGAAAAAGAGTTGGTAGTTGAAGATTTAAATAATCTTAAATCAGAGTATGACAAAGCAATTTTAGAAAGCAATGCTACAAACGAAGAGTTGGTAGCTGCAAGAGATAACATTGCGCAGTACATTGATTCTGTACAAAGTATGAAAGCTGATATTGCTTCACTTTCTAGATACAGAAGACAAGTAAGTGTTTTAAAAGCAGAGCGTGAAGAGTTATTGAGACAAGTCGATTCGTTGTCACAGTCTAATACTATGTTGGCTATGCAGAGAGATAGCACGTTTGTTGAACTAGAGAAGCAAACTGTATTCAACGATTCTTTAGTTGTGCAGAATACACAATTGGCTGATGCCGTAGAAAGAGGTTCAGCTTTAAACTTGACTACACAAAGTGTTGACGCAGTAAAAGAGAGAAGCAGTGGTAAACTAGTTTCAACATCTAGAGCCAAAGCAACCGATAAATTTAGAGTATGTTTCACAGTAGCTCCAAATACCATTGCTCAGGCAGGAGATAGAGAATTCTTTATCGAAGTATTAGACCCACAGGGTAATATCTTAGGTGAGAGCTTGAGCAAGTCTAATGAAAGTGGTGCTTCAATTTCATATACGAAAGGAACGCAATTCTATTATGAGAATGGGGCCTTAGACGTATGTGATTATGTAAATAAGCCGGCTGGAGATTTCCAAAAAGGAAACTATATGGTGAATGTATATGACGATGGATTGAAATTATTAGGTACATCAAAATTCACGTTAAAATAAATTACGTAAACACTATCCACGTAATAAAAAAGGGACGTCTCTAACGAGCGTCCCTTTTTTCTTTGAGAATTTTCTTGAAAATCTATTTAAGGCTTCCTACCATTTTTTCAGGTTTTACCCATTCATCATATTCTTCAGGTGTAACATAGCCTAGATTAACCGCTTCCTCTTTTAAGGTTGTTCCATTCTTGTGAGCGGTATTTGCAATTTCAGCAGCTTTGTAGTAGCCAATCTTTGTGTTTAATGCAGTCACCAACATTAAAGAGTTATTCAATAATGTCTTTATAGTTTCATGATTGGGTTCTATACCCGAAGCACAGTTTACATCAAAACTTACGCAGGCATCGCCCAATAGTTGTGCAGATTGTAAAATATTTGCGGCCATCATTGGTTTGAACACATTTAATTCATAATGCCCTTGGGTGCCACCTACACTAATGGCAACATCGTTTCCGATGACTTGTGCGCAGACCATCGTCAATGCCTCAGATTGTGTAGGGTTGACTTTACCAGGCATTATCGAACTACCAGGTTCGTTAGCAGGAATTATAATTTCCCCAATACCTGAACGCGGTCCAGAAGCCATCATTCTAATATCATTGGCAATTTTATTTAAGGAAACGGCTAACTGTTTTAGTGCTCCATGACTTTCAACAATGGCATCATGGGCAGCTAAGGCCTCAAACTTATTTTCTGCAGTTACAAAGGGAAGTCCACTGAACTCGGCAATATACTTTGCAACTAGAACAGCATAGCCTTCAGGAGTGTTCAGACCCGTACCTACAGCGGTTCCACCAAGTGCTAGTTCACTCATATGGGGCAAGGTATTCTTGAGCGCCTTTAGACCATGGTCTAGTTGCGAAACATAACCTGAAAATTCTTGCCCTAAGGTTAGGGGAGTGGCATCCATCAAATGTGTACGCCCAATCTTTACTACATCTTTAAATTCGTTCACTTTTTTGGCAAGGCTATCCCGTAATTGTTGTACTCCAGGTATGGTAACTTCAATTATCTTTTTGTAGGCAGCAATATGCATTCCCGTAGGAAAGGTATCGTTTGATGATTGTGATTTGTTTACATCATCATTAGGCTGTATGGTTTTTTCTCCCTCGCCAATCTTTTTACCCGCTAATTCATGCGCCCGATTGGCAATAACTTCATTCACGTTCATATTACTTTGGGTACCTGAACCAGTTTGCCAAATGACCAAAGGAAATTGGTCATCATGTTTGCCTTCTAGAATTTCATCGCATACCGCAGCAATAAGGTCGCGCTTATCTTTTTGCAAAACACCCAGTTCGTGATTGGTATAAGCGGCGGCTTTTTTTAGATAAGCAAAACCATAAACAACCTCTAAGGGCATTGAGGCCGGCGCACCAATTTTAAAGTTATTTCTTGAGCGTTCCGTTTGAGCACCCCAATATTTATCTGATGGCACCTTTACTTCGCCCATCGTATCTTTTTCAATTCTATAACTCATAGTTCCGTAATTATGGTAACAAAGGTAAAGTTTAGTCCTTTTATTTTTTGGAGATTGGGTATAGTTTTAAAATTTTATTAGCAACTGATTTGCAATTTTGCACCTTTTCAAGGTATCTTTGTAGTATAAATTAAATTTTCATGGTAGAGTTTGACCAATATCTCGGATTTTTAGCTTTTTTGACCATACTTACGATTGGATTCTGGTTAATGATTTTTCTATTAACTTTTGTAGTTCCTTATTGGTTAGGTGGAAATTTACTGGAAATGTGGAAAGAAAGACGCGAGGCTAAAAGAGCTAAGCGCAACGAATAAAAAATGGAGCCATTTGGCTCCTTTTTTGTTTTATTATCCTTCAAATTCTTCTCCGCCCCCGTCGTCACCCTGTCTTCCTTGGCTTCGTTTCTTCTTTTGGTTAAAGCGATAGGTGAAAGAAAGATTGAAGCTGCGCACTCTCCATTGAAATTCACTATCACTGTTGAAAAATGGGGTTACTGTCTCACTAACTCTTCTTTGGCTATTAAAAACATCACTTATATTAAATGCAAGGGAAGCCTTTTCTTTAAATAAGTCTTTACTAAAGGCCAAACTCATAGAGAATATACCCTGATTTTTTGTTTGTGCGGTTTCAGAAGGTCCCCTGTAGAACAATCTGGTTTGCCAATCTAGTTTTCCTGGTAAGGTAATCTTATTGTTAAGTCTAACAAACCAGCTTAGGTTTTCGGCATCAAAGTTTTGGCCATTAAAATCACCTCGAGTAATCAGATTGAAAAGATTGACATTACCATTAATGTTCCATTTTTTTGTTGGTCGGTAATTGGCATTCATTTCAAAACCATAACGATCATTCTTTGCAAGATTTACGGGTGTTCTTCTAATAATACTTACCTGTTCGCCGTCAAAAACAGTATCCTCTCCCGTATCTTCGGTAATGAATGTAATAACATCTGTAGCTCTTGCGAAGTAGATAGAACTGTTGAAGGTTAACTTTTCATAACGTTTTAGGTATCCAAAATCCACCTGATTAGAAAATGATGGGGTTAAGTTCGGATTCCCTTGAAAAAGATTGGTAGGGCTTGACCTGGAAGGAAAAGGATTTAAAAAGAATGACCTGGGCCTTCTAATCCTTCTATTATAACCGAACTGTATGCTTTCCATTTCATTAAACTCATAGTTTAAGTTTAAAGTGGGGAAAAGACCATCAAAATTATTTCTATTAAAATCTCCTGTTTCAATTTGATTGATAATCAATCTTGTAGATTCATAACGAAGACCACTTAAGAAAGAGAATTTTTTAATTTTAGTTCCGAATTGGGTGTATACTGCATTAATGGTCTCTTTATAGTCGAGTACATTGCTTGGGTTGGTAATGCCCAGTTCAGCTATGGTCGGGCTAATAAAGACAACATCATAATCCGTATTTAGTTTATTAAAGTCCCCACGATACCCCAGTTCAAACTGGCCGTTTTCACCAATGGGAACAACATAATCAGATTGCATAAACACCCTGCGTTGATCTTCAATGGTTGCAACACTTTCACTATCAAAACCATTTTGAATAATTAAAGACTCTTCAGATTCATCACTGGTTTCGTATTGAAACGCAAAGGTCAATTTGTGGTCAGAATTGCCATTGAATTGTTTATCATAACTAAAAGAATACTGAAAAGTTCTATCATCTTCAGTTTCTGGGTCAAATCGAAATCCAGAACTTGTATCGCCCAAAGCATCGGTTTGAAAAAAGGTATTTGTTGTTTCACTGCTATTCTTAGAGCTTCTTAGAAAAATGGACTGCGTAATAGACGAAGTTTTATTTACATACCATTCAACTCCAAAATTTACGTTGTATCCTTTTCTTTCTCGTTCGATGTCGCGTTCTTCCCTGATGGAATTTGTGAAATCACCCGTTGTATCGAAAAAATTAGTGGAATTAAAAGAATTTCCGGGGCGTTGTCGATAGTTATACCCTGTATTTGTAAAAATATTTAGGTCTCCGGTTCTGTAATTTAAATTTCCGTTTATGCCAGCGGAGTACGGATATCCTAGATTGGTGGTCAATGCTCCGTTTAAACCTTGTAGTTTGCTTCGTCTTAAAATAATGTTGATGATTCCGCCAGAACCTTCAGCATCATACCTAGCGGAAGGAGAGGTGATGACCTCGACTTTTTCTATAGATTCAGCAGGTAGTTGGCGCAAAGCATCAGTACTGTTTAGACCGGTAATTGCAGAGGGCTTGCCATTGATTAAGATACGAACATCATCATTTCCTCTGAGTTGAACATTGCCTTCAACATCTACGGAAACTGAAGGCACATTGTCTAAAACATCGCTTACCGTACCACCACTAACGGTAAGGTCTTTGCCAACATTATAAATCTTTTTATCTAATCGTAATTCTACTGTCGTGCGTTCGGCAATGACGTCTACTTCGGCTAGTTGTTCTACATCTATGGAAAGGGTAATCGTACCTAAATCAGTATCTGAACGGAGTAGTTGCTTCTCTTTTCTAAATGTTTTATATGAAATAAATTCAACGGATATGTTGTACATGCCAGCAGGTGCTTCTACTTCAAATACACCATCTAAATTGGTGATTCCTCCCGTTACCTCTTGTGGGTTGCGAACGCTTTGCAGTACGAGCGTGGCATATTCCAATGGATCGCCAGAACCTTTTTCGATTACCTTTCCTGTTACTTTTATGTTCGGTCTTTGCCCTTGGGGTCTTTGAGCTATTAACGTTGTTAGGTTTAAAACAAGCGTTAAAAGTAACAGTTTCTTCATATTAGGATTTTGATTTCTTTTTCTTTTTTTTCTTCTTCGCTTTGAATTGGTTCTTCTGTAAGTCCAGGTAGGCATTGTATTTTTCTTCTGGCAGCCCAGCCTTTATTTCTTCATCTTGAAGCTTTGCCAGTTTCTCATATTCTTCACTCATTTTTTTGGGCTCGAGTTTCAGTATTTGAAGCTCCATTCTTTTCTGCACATACTTAATTAATGTTGTACGAACCACCGCCTCTTCAAAAGGGTCAAGCTCTAATGACTCAGAAATTTTGGGCATTTGTTCATCAACTACTTCGTCCGCAGTTTTTGCTTCTGGTTCTTTTGGAGGTGTTTGAGCCTGAGGTATGGCACTTCTTCCGCCCTGTCTGCCATAGCGATTACCATAACCATATTGTGCTTCAACGGTATAAGTGCTTAAAAGAAAAAATAAAAAAGCAAGTTGTAGTAGTGCTTTCATAATATTAAGATTTCAAAATTAGAGTAAGGTTTAAACTAGCTTGGTTAAATGTATGTTAAATGAATCGATGTGTACAAAACAATATTTGTGCCGAATCTTATTATTCCTCCGTTTTTTGCCCCATCATCATTAAAAATGCCTTTAGAAACCTATCGATATCCCCGTCCATTACGGCATCTACATTACCGGTGTCCTCAGCTGTTCTTACATCTTTGACCAACTTATAAGGGTGCATTACATAATTTCTGATTTGTGAACCCCATTCAATCTTCATTTTTGAGGATTCTATCTCTTGTCTAGCTTCTTGTTTTTTTCTCAGTTCTATTTCGTAGAGCTGCGATTTTAACATTTTCATTGCCGTAGCTCTATTATCATGTTGCGAACGTGAATCAGAACAGGAAATCTGAATACCAGTAGGCTTATGAACCAATTGCACCTTGGTTTCGACTTTATTTACATTCTGTCCACCAGCTCCACTAGATCTCGCAGTTGTAATTTCAATATCAGCAGGATTGATATCAATTTCTATGGTATCATCGGCTAAAGGATAAACATAAACCGATGCAAATGAAGTGTGACGCTTGGCATTACTATCAAATGGAGAGATTCGGACCAAACGATGCACTCCGTTTTCCCCTTTTAACCAACCAAAGGCATAATCCCCCTCAATTTCAATGGTAACCGTTTTTATTCCGGCTACATCTCCTTCTTGATAGTTTAGCTCTTTTACTTTATAACCATTCTTTTCGCTCCACATCAAATACATACGCATCAACATGGCCGCCCAATCACAGCTTTCGGTACCTCCGGCACCTGCAGTTATCTGCAGAACAGCTGTAAGTTCGTCGCCTTCATCCGAAAGCATATTCTTGAATTCCAAATTTTCAAGAAGTTCGACCGCCTTGTCATGTTTTTCAGAAACTTCTTCTTCACCGACCTCCCCAGCCTCTTGAAATTCCAATAAAACTTCTAAATCGTTGATAAGGGTCTTGGCCGAGTTAAAACTTTCAACCCAATTCTTCTTAGATTTTATAGATTTCATTTGAATTTGGGCCTCTTTCGGATTGTCCCAAAAGCCAGGAGCTAAGGTTTTCTCCTCTTCGTTTTCTATCTGAATAAGCTTGGCATCAATGTCAAAGATACCTCCTTAACGCGCCAAGGCGATCCATAAGATCTTTATGTTGATCTGTAGTTACCATATAAAATGTTTAGAACAAAAATAGGCTTTGCACTATGGCTAGGCAATCAATTTTATATAAATTTAGAACTCCAATAAAACCAAACATGAAAAACAGCTTGACTTTTATTTTCGCAGTGGTATTTTCAATTTCATCTGCACTTGCCCAAAGTTTTGACAAGACAAAGAATTTTCAAAAATTTAATGGCTATTTCAACTTTTACTATGATGATGGTAATGATAAGATGTACTTACAAGTAGATGATTTAGAAAAGGAATTTCTCTATGTATATTCTTTAAGTAGTGGTATCGGCAGCAATGATATTGGTTTAGATAGGGGACAGCTCGGTAATGAACAGGTTGTTTTTTTTAGAAAAGCAGGAACAAAATTGATGCTCGTTCAGCCGAATCTAAAGTTTAGGGCCCTCACCGAAAATGACTTAGAACGTAAATCGGTTGAACAGGCCTTCGCAAAATCTATTTTACATGGATTTAAGATTATTGAGGAACAGAAAGGAAGCTATTTAATCGATATCACTGATTTTTTAATGCGTGATGCCCATGGCGTGAGCGGCAGGTTGCAACGTAGTAAGCAAGGTTCTTATAGCCTTGATAAAAGTAAAAGTGCTTTGGCGTTAGAACGCACAAAAGCTTTCCCAAAAAATGTAGAATTCGATGTCACTTTAACTTTTAAGGGACAACCCAAAGGGAATTATATCAGATCGGTTACACCCAATGCAAATTTAGTTACGGTTGCCCAGCATCATTCTTTAATTGAATTACCAGATTCGAAGTATGAAAAACGCGTATTTGACCCAAGATGTGGATCTTATCCCTTTTCATATTATGATTATGCTACTCCAGTGCAAGAGCCCATTTTAAAGCGTTACATTACAAGACATCGTTTAGAAAAGAAAAACCCTAACGCCGAGCTTAGTGAAGCTGTTGCCCCGATTATTTATTATTTAGATAATGGTACACCAGAGCCTGTGCGCTCCGCATTATTGGATGGAGGACGTTGGTGGAATCAAGCTTTTGAGGCCATCGGCTATAAAGACGCTTTTCAACTTAAAATTCTACCAGACGATGCGGATCCATTGGACGTGCGGTATAATGTAATTCAATGGGTTCATCGTTCCACACGAGGTTGGAGCTATGGCAGCAGTATAACCGACCCAAGAACAGGTGAAATCATGAAAGGGCATGTGAGTTTGGGTAGTTTACGAATACGGCAAGATTTTTTAATAGCCCAGGCGTTGATGAACAAACCTTTTGCCGAGCGTGACGATAACTACCAGCCTATGTTAGAAATGGCCTTGGCTAGAATACGTCAGCTATCTGCCCATGAGATAGGGCACACCCTAGGTTTTGCCCACAATTTTGCCGCAAGCACCAATGGTCGGGCTTCGGTTATGGACTATCCTCACCCTCAATTCAAGTTAAATGGCGATGAGATTGACTTTTCTGAGGCTTATGCCGTAAATATTGGTGATTGGGACAAAGTAACCGTGGCATATTCGTATTCCGATTTTCCAAGAAATTCTGAGCAAGAAGGATTGCAAAATATTTTGAAGGATGCTCAAAATGCAGGTTTGCGATATATATCCGACCAAGACGCAAGGCCAATGGGAGGCGCCCATGCTTTGGCACACCTCTGGGACAATGGAAAGAATATAAGCATGGAACTCGAAGAGGTTTTAAAAATCAGGAAAACAGCTATCAACAACTTTTCAATAGACAATATTAGAAGGGGAGAACCAAACTCTGTCTTAGAAGATGTTTTTGCACCGCTTTATTTTTTCCATCGCTATCAAACAGAAGGCGTGGCTAAAATAATTGGAGGGTTGGATTATAATTATGCAGTCAAAGGTGATGGTCAAAAAACCGTTTCTATGGTAAACAAATCAACTCAAGAAGAAGCCCTTAAAAGTATATTAAAAACCTTAGATGCTGCACAGATTGCCATTCCTAGTGAAAAGTTAGCATTGTTTCCACCAAGGGCAATCGGGTATGGCAGGTCAAGAGAATCATTGAAAGGAAAGACTGGTGTTTCTTTCGATGCACTTTCTGCGCCAGAAACTGCCGCAGATATGACCCTGGGATTATTACTGCATCCAGAACGTGCTTCTCGACTTATTCAACAAAAAGCTACGGACACTGATAATCTGGGCTTGCAGGAAGTTTTGGATGCGCTTGTTGATAGCACTATTAATAGGTCTATAAAAAACCCGTATTTAAGTGAAGTTCAGCAAAACATTAATTTTAGGGTGTTGTTCCATATAATGAATTTAGCTTCGCATACAGAAGTTCATCCTCAGGTAAATGCAATAGCAAATCAAACGCTTAGAGATCTTTCTCAGAAAATTGCACTAGCGGGATTAAAAAATCCAATTAAAGCTGAGATGTCTCGAAGAATAAGTGATTTTTATGCACATCCTGAGCAGTTTCAGGTTATTCCAACACCTACGATTCCTGATGGCTCACCTATAGGAATGGCCTGTTTTAATTAAACGGTTTTATGGAAATAAATTTAATAAGTGACACGGTCACAAAGCCAACTGCTGGAATGCTTGATGCGATGATGAATGCGGAAGTAGGGGATGACGTCTTTAAAAATGACCCTACCGTAAATCAATTGGAAGCCAAGGTTGCCGAATTGTTTGGCATGGAAGCATCCTTATTTTTTCCGAGTGGCAGTATGACCAATCAAACGGCAATAAAATTGCATACTCAACCTGGGGAACAATTGATCTGTGATAAGTACGCCCATGTATACAATTATGAGGGCGGTGGTGCTAGTTTTAATAGTGGTGTTTCCTGCAAACTTGTAGATGGAAATAGGGGAATGATGACAGCTGAGCAGGTGGAAGCCGGTATAAATCCTCCTGATTTTTATCATAGCCCTCTAACTAGTTTGGTCTGTATTGAAAACACAACCAATAAAGGTGGTGGCGCTTGTTGGAGTTTTGATGAGCTAAAGCGAATAAGAAAAGTATGTGACGACAATAATCTTAAATATCATTTGGATGGTGCCCGACTTTGGAATGCGATGGTTGCAAAAGGTGAAACGCCCAAGCAATATGGTGCATTGTTTGATTCAATCAGCGTTTGTTTGAGCAAAGGTCTTGGATGCCCAATAGGCTCCGTTTTGGTTGGTAGCGAAAAACTTATTCATGAAGCGGTAAGGGTGCGTAAAATTTTAGGAGGGGGAATGCGGCAGGCAGGATTTTTAGCCGCTGCAGGCATTTATGCTTTGGATAATCATGTTGAAAGATTGGCAGATGATCATCGAAAGGCCCTAGAAATAGGCTCTGTTCTAAACAATCTTGATGTAATAAAGAAAGTCGAGCCTATTGAAACGAATATCATCATTTTTGAGGTGGAGGAATCTTTAATTTCTGCAGATGTGTTTGTAAAAAAGCTTGAAGAAAATAATATTTCGATCATTAGTATGGGTCAGGGTAAACTAAGAATCGTCACGCACCTAGATTATACGAATACCATGCATCATAAATTTTTAGAAATCCTTGAAAATTTATTTTAATTCTGATTTTTACCGACAAAAAATCCGAAGTTAAGTGATAAACTGTTGTATTTTAAATAATTACAAGTGATACTAACTTTTGAATTAAGCGATTTTTATTGAATTATTCGTAACGCATTCCTTGTACTTGATAAATTATTTTCAAATTTTGTGACTTTTTTAAGAAATAGGGTTCTTAGTTATTGATTAGGATATATATTGTATATCACTATAAATTTAATTAACTAACACAGTAACACTAACTATTATGAAAAAAGTTCTATTTCTTTTGGCAGTATTTGCCACCGCCGCAATTAATGCGCAAGATTTACCTACAAACCCAGAACCAGGTAAATGTTATGTACGTTGTACTACCCCTGATGTTTACACCAATGAAACAATGACAGTAGTAACAAAGCCTGCTTATAAGGTTTTAAAAACAGTTCCTGCAACTTACAAGACAGTTACAGAAAGAGTATTGGTAAAAGAAGAAGGTAAGAGACTTGCTGTAATTCCGGCAAAATGGGGAACTGAAACAGTATCTTATGTTTCTAAAGAAGCAGGAAATTCTTTAAGAATTACACCTGCCAGTTTTAGAGCCAGTTCTGAAACAATTGAGGTTAAACCAGCCTATGCTCAATGGGAGCTTGGTTCACCAGCCCCAGATTGTGCTTCTGGAAACCCTGATGATTGTCGCTACTGGTGTTATAAAGGTTACCCAGCAGAATACACTACGGTAAGTACTCAAGTTCTTGCAAATGATGCATCAACTGAAAAGATTGCCGGTTCAGTAAAGAATGCTACATATACCAAAAGAGTAATGTTAGAGCCAGCCAAGGTTGTTGAAGAGGTAATTCCTGCCGAATATGCTACCATTACTAAAACGGTATTGGATAAAGATGCCTACACTGTTGAAGAAACTGTGCCAGCTGTAACTAAGACGATTACTAAGGAAGTATTAAAAACTAAAGGCGGATTAACTACTTGGAAAGAAGTTGAATGTTCATTGGTCGAGTACCAAGCTTTACCTATCAACTGGAATTTAGGAAGCGCAAGCTTAACTGCTGAGGCTAAAAGAATCATCGATTCTAGATTAATGCCTGTATTACAACAAAATCCTGGTACTAAATTAGAGATCGCTTCTCATACTGATGCCAGAGGTGGTGCAACATCTAACCAAAGTCTTTCTGAAAGAAGAGCTAAGGCTGTTGCCGATTACTTAATTTCTAAAGGTGTTAACTCTAGCTTATTGGTAGCTAACGGTTACGGAGAAAGAAAATTGAAAAATAGATGTGCCGATGGCGTTTCTTGTACTGAAAGAGAGCACTCTGCAAACAGAAGAACTGAATTTAGATTGATTAATAACTAAACACTACTATTCAATCATTAAAAAGCCTCCTTTTCGGGAGGCTTTTTTTATTTGTTCTTTTTTAAAAAATCGAGGTGGTATTTTACCTCTCCATTCATGCTATACCCAGAATAATCATCAAGCAATACCCCATTAGGGCTGAGTACTGCCATTAAGGGGAAAACACCTTTTTTATTGTATTTGGGCAGTAGCTCCTTATTTTTTGCGTATTGTTCTGGTGTGAGGATATCTTTATTCCTTGGAATGTCAACATATAATAGCACATATTCTGCAGACAATTCACGGAATTCATTGGTGTCAAATAAATCTTTTTTGAGCATCTTACATGGAGGGCACCAATCACTTCCCGTAAAATATACCAATACATTCTTTTTATTTTTTTTAGCCTGTTTTAAAACAGTCTTATAATCTGTTTGCCATTCTACTGAAGTCAATTCTGTTTCCGAAACCTTCGGAACCAGAAACAGAAAAGTTAAAATATATAATAAGGTTTTCATTTCTTTTTATTTTCTATGGGCAAAAAGCTTGCCGTTTATTTAAATAACGAATCCATTCCCGGAATATTGGGCATACCTTCCTTGGCCACTGCAGCAAGCTCCGTCTCGTTTATAGCTGTTGCTTTTTCTATGGCCTTATTTAGGGTAAGCACTAAATAATCTTCTAATTGCTCTTTGTCTTCCAAAAGATTGGCATCAATGCTTATATTCTTTATGTGTCTATTGGCAGTAAGCGTAACTCTTAATAACCCATCCGATGAGGCTTCATCTACCATTACCGTATCTAAACGTGCCTTTGTTGCTTTTACTTTTTCTTGGGTGTCCTTAAGCTTACCCATCATACCCATTAAATCACCAAACATAGTTTTCAAGATTAAATTCAATGACAAAATTACTAAATTGGTGAAAATTCAAATAATGAGACAAGCTATACAGCAACTACCTATTCTTTTTTTCTGCCTTATTTTTGCCGCTTCTTGTATAAATGAGAAAAAAGAAAATACTTCAATGACTTTACCGCAAGCAAAGAAAATTCCGAAAAACCTTGAAATTCATGGTGATACCCGAGTGGATAACTACTATTGGTTAAATGACCGAGAAAATGATGAAGTTATAGCGTATTTAGAGGCTGAAAACAAATATTATCAAGAGCAAACAAAGCACACCAAGTCTTTTCAAGAAGAGCTCTTTTTAGAGATGAAATCGAGAATAAAAGAAGATGAGGAGTCCGTTCCTTACAAAAGAGATGGGTATTATTATCTCACGCGATATGAAAAAGGAAAAGAATATCCCATTTATTCGCGAAAAAAGGAATCTTTGGATGCTGAGGAAGAAATTTTGTTCAATTGCAATGAATTAGCTGCAGCACATGATTTTTTTAATCTTAGGGGAGTTTCAGTTAGTCCCGATAATAAATTAGCTGCTTTTGGTACCGATACAGTTTCTAGAAGACAGTATTTTATTCAGATCAAGAACCTGGTTACTGGAGAAATTTATCCAGATAAAATTGAGAATACCACAGGAGGCTCTGTATGGGCTGCGGATAACAAAACCCTATTTTATACCAAAAAAGACCCGGTAACACTGCGTTCGGATAAAATTTACAAACATCGATTGGGTACCGACGCAGAAGAAGATGAATTGGTGTTCCATGAAGAAGATGATACCTATAACACCTTTGTTTACAAGACGAAATCACGCAAATATATCGTTATTGGCTCTATTAGTACCCTAACTTCAGAATACAGATTTATTCCAACAGATGCTCCCGATAGTGAATTTAAAATTTTCTCTCCGCGAACTAGGGGGCTAGAATATTCTATTTCTCACTATGGTGACAGTTTTTATATTTTGACGAATAAGGATGATGCCACCAATTTTAAATTAATGAAGACCTCCGAAGACAGCACAGCTTCTGATAATTGGACGGAATTTATTGGCCATAGAGAAAACGTTCTTTTAGAGGACATTGATATTTTTAAAGAGTACTATGTGCTATCGGAACGTGAAAATGGTTTGAACAAAATGAAGATTGTTCGTTGGGATGGTTCTGATAGTTACTATTTGCCCTTTGATAGCGAGACCTATGTTGCGGGCGCTAGTACGAACCTTGACTTTGATACTGAAAAGCTGCGCTATTTCTATAATGCCATGACCTCGCCTTACGCCATTATCGATTTTAATATGCGTACCAAAGAGAGTGAAGTATTAAAACAACAGGAAGTGTTAGGTGGCGATTTTAATAAAGAAAACTATCGTTCAGAACGTATTTGGGCAATAGCCTCAGATGGTACAAAGGTGCCAGTATCAATGGTGTATCACAAGAATACTAAGCTAGATGGTAGCAGCCCATTGTTACAATATGCCTATGGGTCTTATGGCTCAACAATAGACCCTTATTTTTCTTCGGTTCGATTAAGTCTATTGGATAGAGGATTTATCTACGCAATTGCCCATGTAAGGGGAGGTGAGTATTTGGGCAGGCCATGGTATGAAGATGGGAAGTTACTTACCAAAAAGAATACGTTTACAGATTTTGTAGATGTATCTAAGCATCTAATGGCAGAAAAGTATACTTCACCAAAGCATTTATATGCTATGGGTGGCTCCGCTGGGGGCTTGTTGATGGGAGCAATTGTGAATATGGCTCCAGAACTATATAATGGGGTTATTGCCGCAGTGCCTTTTGTGGATGTTATAACGACCATGTTAGATGATAGTATTCCTTTGACCACAGGGGAGTATGATGAATGGGGAAATCCTAATGATAAAACGTATTACGATTATATTAAAACCTACTCCCCATATGACAATGTAGAAGCGAAAGAATATCCCAATCTTTTAGTAACCACTGGGCTTCACGATTCTCAGGTACAGTATTGGGAGCCAGCCAAGTGGGTTGCAAAACTAAGGGAGTATAAGACCGATAACAATCAACTTTTCTTGGATACGAATATGGAAGCAGGGCATGGGGGAGCTTCCGGAAGATTTGAGGCTTTGAAGGAGACCGCCAAAGAATATGCCTTTATTTTAGATTTGGAAGGAAAAATCCGATAAAATAAAAATTGTTATTTTTGCACCTGTAATAAAGGCTTTAAGGCTTTATTTACAAGACCTTACTTAACTATGGAGAATAACATTAATGCTTATAATAGCATCTTAGATTTAGTGGGTAATACCCCTCTTATCAAACTAAATCGTATTGCTGATGCTTTAACTGGTAACTTCTACGCTAAAGTAGAAGCGTTTAACCCAGGGCATTCAGCTAAGGATAGAATTGCCGTTCATATTATTGAAGAAGCTGAAAGAAAAGGCCTTTTGAATGCTGAAAGCACCATTATCGAGACCACTTCTGGCAATACAGGATTTAGCTTGGCCATGGCAAGCATGGTTAAAGGTTACAAATGTATTTTAGCGGTTAGTTCTAAATCGTCACCCGATAAAATTGATATGTTGCGCTCTATGGGCGCTCAAGTATATGTTTGTCCTGCCCATGTCAGTGCCGATGACCCACGTTCTTACTATGAGGTTGCCAAACGTTTGCATAAAGAGACTAAAGGTTCCATTTATATCAATCAATATTTCAACGAATTAAATATTGAAGCACATTATAGAACCACGGGACCTGAAATCTGGAAACAGACCAATGGTAATATTACCCATTTGGTAGCTTGTAGTGGAACAGGTGGAACGATTTCCGGTACGGCTCGCTTTCTTAAAGAACAAAATCCGGATATCAAAGTTTTAGCAGTTGATGCCTATGGTTCGGTTCTTAAGAAATACCACGAAACAGGCGAGTTCGATCATGAAGAAATTTATCCTTACAGAATAGAAGGGCTTGGTAAAAACCTAATTCCAAGTGCTACCGACTTTAATACGATTGATCGCTATATCAAGGTTACCGATGCAGAAAGTGCGCATATGGCCCGTAAAATAGCACATACCGAGGGTATGTTTGTTGGGTACACCAGTGGTGCCGCAATGCAAGCTGTGATGCAATATGGTATGGAGGGTGAGTTTAAAAAAGATAGTAATGTGGTGGTAATTTTCCCAGATCATGGGTCGCGCTACATGAGCAAGATCTATAGCGATGAGTGGATGCAAAATCAAGGGTTTTTTGATGCTAAGAATGCAGAAACTCCAACAGAAATTCAATATATCAAGTAAGTAAAAAATAAGAAGTTTAAGAGCGGTAACTTCTTTTAAGTTGCCGCTTTTTGTTTGTAATAAAGACATTGCGTCGTTAGTAAAATTGCATATTTTTGCAACTCATACAATTTAAGGTAGATGAAAGATTTATTTGAAAGAATTATAGAAAATAAAGGACCGTTAGGAAAATGGGCTTCACAAGCTGAAGGATATTTTGTATTTCCAAAGTTGGAAGGTCCTATTTCGAATAGAATGAAGTTTCAAGGAAAAGAGGTCATAACCTGGAGTATTAATGATTACCTAGGCCTCGCCAACCTACCTGAAGTTAAAAAAGTAGATGGAGAAGCAGCTCATGAACATGGTTCGGCATACCCAATGGGGGCTCGAATGATGAGTGGTCATACAGATTTTCATGAGCAATTGGAAAGAGAATTGGCAACATTTGTGAGTAAAGAAGCTTCTTACTTATTGAATTTTGGATACCAAGGCTTTATGTCAGTTGTAGATGCTTTAGTTACCAAAGACGATATCATTGTTTATGATGTAGATGCGCATGCTTGTATTATAGATGGTGTTCGTTTACATATGGGTAAGCGTTTTACTTTTATGCATAATGATGTTGAAAGTTTAGAGAAAAACTTGGAAAGGGCCACAAAAATGGCCGAGCAGACTGGTGGAGGTATTTTGGTTATCTCGGAAGGCGTTTTCGGAATGCGCGGTGAGCAAGGTATTTTGAAGGAAATTGTTGCTTTAAAGAAAAAGTTCAACTTTAGGTTGTTGGTCGATGATGCCCATGGTTTTGGCACACTAGGTAAAAATGGGGCTGGAGCAGGCGAGGAGCAAGGTGTACAAGACGATATCGATGTGTATTTGGCCACTTTCGCCAAGTCTATGGCCAGTATCGGTGCTTTTGTAGCAGCAGACCAAGAAATTATAGACTATTTAAAATACAACCTACGTTCGCAAATGTTCGCAAAATCATTGCCTATGGTTTACGTGAAAGGAGCATTAAAGCGTTTGGATATGATGCGCACTATGCCCCAACTGAAGGCAAAATTGTGGGAAAACGTAGATGCATTGCAAAACGGACTTAAAGAACGTGGTTTTGATATTGGTACTACATCCAGTTGTGTTACTCCGGTGTATTTGAACGGTAGTATTCCAGAGGCTATGGCTTTGGTAAAGGATTTACGCGAGAATTACGGTATTTTCTGTTCTATCGTTGTTTATCCGGTTATTCCTAAGGGATTGATTCTATTACGTTTAATCCCTACGGCTACGCATACGATGGAAGACATTTCAGAGACTCTTGATGCTTTTTCAAGTATTCGTGAGCGATTAGAAAATGGAACGTACAAAAGGTTGTCTGCTGCTGTTGCCGCAGCAATGGGGGAGTAGGTTACATCGCTTTTTCTTAAGCTTCTTTCATCCAATTGATTAATTCAGCATCTATTTCTTTTGTTGAGGTCAATTGTACACGATGTGTGCACATTGTTCCGAAAGGACCAGAATTACCAAGCCTATCTGTGGTTGGTTTGTCTTTTAGTTTAAGGCCTAAATCTATTCTGGTTTTTGTAGCTGGTTTTATAAGTACAAATTGTCTTTTTCGAATAATGCTCACGCTTCCTTTTTTGGGCATAATGGTGATGTCGTTTCCAAAAGGTTTAATTACTTCTAATAGCTTTTCATAAATAGGAAATAAGACTTCTTTGCCCTTGTATTGCGCTTCTACCAAATTAACAGGAGCTTGATTCTCCTCTTTTGATAATGTTACAATAGTATTTGCAAAACCGTGGGTTACGTTGTGCTCTTTTTTAAGAAAATTCACCCCTTCAGAATGTTTTGTGAATGATTTTGTTTTGAGGATTGATTTCCATTCTTCTAACGATTTACCAGTTTTTTCTGGCATGTTAGAAATCATGGTTTGCAGGGCCTTGTCCATAGGTTTAGTATTTTATAGATGGTTTGCCTGTTTCTAAATATGAAATCAGGTTAAGATATGATTGTTCATTCCCTTGAATAAAAAAATTCATCAACGACATATATTTTTCATTTTTTTTATACCCCATACCATAAGAAATCACTTTTGTTTTCGATGGACTTATCTCTTCAAAAAGAATCATATTGAATAAGTCTTTTTCATCTTCTTTCATAAATTCCGGGAAATTTTTAGTGAGTTCGGCTTGTAATGTTAACATCCGTTTCGGGATGTAATTTATGATATGCAATGTAATTGTAGATTCATCTCCAACTTTTCCAAGCTTATTGTAATTAGTTTTAATGGTACCATTTATTTTAAAATCTACCTCAGCTATCGGAACCGCCCAACTTTCCCATCCTATTTTTGTGATATAGGCATTCCATACCGAATCTAAGGGAACGTTTACTTCAAAAGATTGTTTCAATACCATATTATCTGCTTTCGAGGAATCGATAACCGATTTTATTCGTGATGCAGAATTGTCATTTGGATTTTGAGCAAATAGTATGGTAGAAAAGGAAAGAAATAGTATTTGTAGTAAATGTGTCTTCATATTTCTAAAATGAGATAAGCACAAATTAAGAAAGTTATAATGAATTGTGATAGTAAAAAATTAACCTTGCCGGTCTAAAGGAAAAAAATTTGGTTCACCTTTATTGTAATCTGCTTGTAAGAACTCTTGAGGGTTAAATCCAGAAAATTCTTTAAATTCTTTAATAAAATGTGATTGGTCTGAATAGCCGAATTCATGAGCAATCTGCGACCAAAGCAAATGCTGTTTATTTTGTATTTGCTTTAGAATTTCGTTAAACCTGAAAACACGATGAAATATTTTAGGTGTCAATCCAAAATATTTTTTAAACTGACTAATCAAATGCTTCTGTGTTTTAGGGTAAGTGCTAACAATGTTATTGCCTTCAGATATGGGATTGCCCGATAATTGGTTGAGGATGGATACAAGATTTAAATCTGGCACCTTATCATAACCAAATTTATCTACCAACCAATTTTCAATAAGTTTAAATTTACCGATTACCGCTTTCGTTTCTAAAACCTGTTCTCTTAGTTCTAAAATGCTACCACCAAAAAGTGTGTTGGCATCTACTACCAAATTATTTAGTTGATATATAGGCTTATGTAAAAAAGGATAGGCTCCGCTAGATTTAAATTGTACTACAAGCATTTCAGAGTTTTGATGCGCCGAAATTGAAAGAAACTTTTTTTGCATGCCCGAGACCCATGCATTTTTAAAACTTCCATTTGGTTCTAATGTTTTACTATCATAAGTATGTCGCTCAATACCATCTAACTCAATTATGAGAAAAATATGCCCTGTGGGTACAACGCGCTCAATAGAGTGTTCAGGCCTATATCCCTTATAGTAAAATATAGACTCAATATAGTCTAGTAACGGTTGTTCTATATGGTGCGATTCAAATATCAAGATACCTTAAGTTTAATTTACAGTTTCTGTATTTTTTTAAAGAATCAGTCCCTTGTTAAATCGAATACAATATATCTTTATGCTTTTACATATTTTTACAATATATCGATTCCATTTGCTACAAAGCTTTTCTATAGGTTCTTCTACGTTTATGCGTCCACGGATCAAAATGTTTCCAGATTTGCGCAATGGCGGTATTTTCTTCTAACTCTGGCGTACGTATACATTCTACAATACCTTTTTCTGTAAAGGTTTTATGAAATTCATTAAAGATTATAGCCGTTACTCCTTTATTTTGATATTCTGGGTGAACACCAATGAGATAGAAAGTAACATTTTTACTGTGCTTTCTTGCTCGTAGTAAATGAAAGATACCAAAAGGGAATAATTTACCTTTTGCTTTTTGCAGGGCTTCTGAAAATGAGGGCATAACAATGGCAAAAGCAACAAGCTTATCATTTTTATCAATAACGAACTTGATATATTCAGGATTTATAAAACTGATGTATTTCTTTTTAAAGTATTCTTTTTGAACATCGGTAATTTTTACAAATGAGGCTAAGCTTGAGTAACTGTCGTTAAATAAATCGAACATACTATCTACCCATGGCATAATAGCTTTACTATTCGTAAAGTTCAATTCTCTTAATTCGTAACGCTTTTTAATGAGCATGTTTGCCTTGGCAAAAGTCTTTGGGTCGGCATTGGCAAACAAAAATTTATTTTCTAAATACTCCTTTTCTTTTATAAAACCATGCTCCTCAAAATGAGATTGGTAATAGGGGTGGTTATACCAAGTGATCATAGTGCCAACATGGTCGAAACCATCTATCAAAACGCCTACTTTATCAAGGTTAGAGAAACCCACGGGCCCTTCCATATAGTCCAGTTGCTGCTCTTGCCCAATCTCGTTAACCTTTTGCAGTAGGGCTTTCGAAACCTCAAAATCATCTATAAAATCAAACCAGCCAAAACGCATTTTTTTAAGCTTTTGCTCTTTGACCTCTATCCAATTTACAATTGCTGCGACCCGACCTACTATCTTACCTTGTTGATAGGCAAGGAAGAATCGTGCCTCTGCATTTTTAAATGCTGGATTTTTGGTCTTATCAAAAGTTTCTAGTTCGTCTTTAATGATGGGAGGTACCCAATACTTGTTGTCTTTGTATAGCGAAAAAGGGAATTTTACAAAAGCCTTAAAATCGGCAGGGGATAGTACTTCTTTGGTGGTGACCATGCATTGTAGT
>CALBVX010000064.1 GCA_937969515.1 uncultured Croceitalea sp.
CAGATATTAAATGTACGAAGGCAAATACCCGCATAAGCGATACAGAATTACACTAGATTTCTTAAAAAAACACGTAAGCACAGATGAGTCTATCTTAGATTTGGGTGTTGAAAATCCTTTTTCAGAGATTATGAAAAAGGAGGGTTTTCAAGTAGAAAATACCCAAGGTGAAGATTTAGACCTTAGTTTTGATGAAGTAAGAAATTCAAATGCAAAAGTGGTCACCGCTTTTGAAATCTTCGAACATCTCGTTGCCCCCTTTAATGTGCTTAGAGAAATCAAAGCGGACAAGATAGTTGTAAGCATACCCATGCGATTATGGTTTTCATCCGCATATAGAAGCAAGACCGACCCATGGGACCGACATTACCATGAGTTTGAAGATTGGCAATTAGATTGGTTGCTAGAAAAGGCGGGGTGGAAAATTATAGATACTGTAAAGTGGACCAATCCAACTAAAAAAATTGGGTTTCGTCCTATTTTGAGGTACTTCACAAACAGGTACTACATGGTTTATGCAGAAAGAAGCTAGATTAGTCATTTCGAAACGAGCTATGCAATTGAGAAATCTATGTGAATAGGTTAAGATTTCTCACGTTTGTTCGAAATGACTCAAGTATTTTTTTGGTATTTGTAGTTTCTTTTGTCATTCCTGCGCAAGCAGGAATCTATTTGTAACTTTGAATTCCGCTTTAAACACGGTATAACAGAACATGAAGATTTCTACTATCATCCCTGCCCATAACGAAGCGAAATTTCTAAAAGCCTGTTTAACTTCCTTTGTTGAGCAGACCGAAAAACCCAATGAACTTATACTGGTAGATGACAACTCATCTGATACCACGTTTAAAATAGCGTCATCATTTGCTCAAAAACATTCATGGATTAAAGTATTGCATCGTAATAGTAGTGATAGCCACATTCCCGGTAAAAAGGTGATAGATGCGTTCTATTTCGGATTTCAGCATGTTTCTGAATATGATTTAATAGGAAAATTTGATGCCGATATTATATTGCCGAAAAATTACTTTGAACTGATGAAGCGTCATTTTCAGAGCAACTGGAAGCTTGGTATGTGCGCCGGGCTTTTGCATATTGAAAAGAATGGTAAATGGGTTTATGAGAATATTGCCGACAAGCATCACATCCGCGGCCCCATAAAACTGTACCATAAAGCTTGTTTCAACAAAATAGGTGGTTTACGACCGGAAACGGGCTGGGATACCGTAGATGTTTTATTGGCAAAATATCACGATTTCGAGACATTTACAGATGAGTCTTTAGTGGTAAAACATTTGCGCCCAACTGGTCATGGCTACAGCGTTAAAAATTACAAAGCGAAGGGCCAAGCGCTGTATAAAATGCGTTATGGTATTGTTCTGGCTAAAATAGCACTATTAAAAATGGCACTTCAAGCAAGGAATCCAAAACTATATCTTCAAGGTATTTTGAGCTTTTTAGGAGCTTGGCTGAAAGGCAAAAAGCCACTTGTAAGCAAAGCTGAAGGAAAATTTATTAGACATCTTCGTTGGAAAGGTGTATGGAGAAAATTATTTTAATTTTAAGCCTTTAATAGCTATATGATTATTGATTATATATAGTTGTCGCACACAATTTAAAAATGCAAATTTCAAAAAATAGACTTTACGGATTAAGCTTTGTTGATGTCCAAGACGATAACGATTTACCATTGGCGGTAAAAATGGTAAAAAGAAATGAAGTTGATGGGATTGCATTAAGCTTTATTAAAAACTGGCCTGAAAATGATGTTGATATAATTTCTGAATGCCCCAACATCAAGTTTCTTTTCATACATTATGCTCCATTTAATTTTTCAGTCGTTAATCAGCTGAAAAACTTAGTCCAACTCGGAATTGATAATGATGACCGGGATGAAATTATCTTTTCAAATAAGCCCGAACTTAGAAGTGTATTTGTTAATTGGCGACCAAAGCGGAAATCGCTTTTTAAATGTACACAATTGGAAGATTTATGGATTGGAAAGTATACAGGTAAGAATCTATCACTTTTTAAAAATTTTTCTAATCTAAAAAGCTTAAGAATAAATACAGGTTCTATTACTAGTTTGGAAGGTATTGAAAATCTAACAAGCTTAGAAAACCTTTATTTGGCACAAACCACAAAATTAGAGGATATTTCAGCTATTCAAAGTCTTTCAAACCTCAAGTCTTTGACTATTCACAATTGCAAAAGATTAAAAAATATTGAATTGGTAAATAAACTGAGTAATCTGGAATATTTGAATATTATGGGTACAACTCCAAAAAACACTGTACAAAAAAACCTATAAACAATACGACTCTAGTCTTAGTCGTAGACCTTTCATATATTTATAGGTATGTCAAAATCCAAAAGATTTGCTCTGTGCATAACGGAAAGTGAACACTAGTTTGCTTCCGTCTGATTATAGCTAAAGCGTGATGTCAAATACATCTTTGCTCTTAAAACCTCTAATCCAAAACCTCAAGAATAGGCTTTCCGGTAGTTCCGTTAGGGAAAGCAATCCCTAACATCGCGGCCAAAGTTGGCGCAATATCTGGTATTTCCGTTCTATTGACCGTACTTCCCTTTTTTATTCCATTTCCATAAAACAACAAGGGCACATGGGTATCATAAATCATAGGAGACCCATGTGTAGAACCCATTCTGGGATAGGATATATGAGCTGGCTTAGGCACAAATAAGATATCTCCAGAACGTTTTTGGTGCCAACCATTCTGTAAAATATACGGAATACCTTTGGTATACTCATTTTGCCACATTTGGTAACCTGTGAAGGTTTTATCCATATCGTCATAACTCAATAATTCTTGTG
>CALBVX010000065.1 GCA_937969515.1 uncultured Croceitalea sp.
GTTTTTTCATTAAATCCTTGGTAGACAAAAAACTGCCCCCAAGTAACCGCTCCATAGGCATTTAGTCCTTCTTCACTGACTACATGAACTTCTCCCCTGAAATAAAACGAAGTATGGGGATTAATCAATAACATCGCATTGCCAGATTGTGTCAAATCACCAGAAATAGCAATACCATTTGAACCTTGAGGTTCAGCCATCTCTTCTTCTTGTTGAATACTAATTAATTCAGCTTGAGGAACTTCCATCTCGCTTTCATAAAAAGCTTTTATCTTTCGAGTGGAAATACGTTCAATATCACCACCAATAGAACCCTCACTGAAATACATCGGCATCCATGGTTCAAAACGGGTCAATAGTTTTGGTTTGACCTCTGGGTGGGTGTGTAGGTAGTAATTGATTCCGTCTGCAAAAGCATCACAAAGCTTTCTCAACCACTCTGGGCTTTTTTCGTAGTTGGCTTTTGCCTCAGCTTTGGTCATAAATAGTTTGGCCCTTAAATCGCTGTAAAGTGCATCTTTACCTTCTACTTCAGCTAATCTACCAGTTGCCCAAATATAATTCTGCTCTACACGATTAAAGTCATCTTCACATTGCACATATAGCAGTCCAAAAACGGCATCTGCATCCGTTTTGCCATAAATATGGGGCACACCATAATCATCACGAATAATTTCAATATTTTCAGCTTGTTGCTGCCATTCTTCGAGCTCTGTTTTAGGTTTATTATCCGTCTTACAAGCAACTACTAGGAGAATTATAAAAATGAAATTAATGCCTCGCATATTTTTAATATTTAATGTTATGAAAATACGAGAATTAGTTGCTATTTACTAATTACCAACTTCCGCTTGCTCCACCTCCACCTGAACTGCCACCGCCACCCGAAAAACCGCTTGAACTGCTACCAGAACTTGAACCAAATGAATGTGAACCAGAAGATGAAAAAGTTTTTCGAACGTAGCCTTTATCATTTTTAAGCCACGAGATTTTTACATCTTCTTTTCCATAAAGCTTAATCTTTATTAAGGCAATCAACATAGCTATACCTAAAAATGGAACCAATGCCCAAAGCAACTTTTGGGGCTGTTCTAAAACATACGAATAATTCTCGAAGTCGAAGCCATAAAACCCAAGACCGATTACGGCAGGCACAGCAATAAAAATTAGACCAAAAAGGATGGGAAACAGACTAAAAGGTATCATAAACAACCCATAGAAAAAACCAAGTTTACCTATGAAAATTCCTCTGAATAGTTCTATTAAACCTTTATATGATTTAAAAAAGAAAAAACCGCCTACACCTGCGAAAATTGATAAAAATCCTATTAAAAATACCAATCCGATATTTCTATTTTTCTGTTCTTCAGCTACCATCTTTTCTTTAAGTTCTTCAAGGGCTTCAGGATTTTTTAAATAAAGAATCAGTTCGTCAACTGCCTCGTTTATTCCCTTAAAATAAAACTCTTCCTTAAAACTGGGAATCATAGTATTCCTAATAATTCTTGACGCCACCGCATCGGTAATATAAGGTTCTAGGCCGTAGCCAACCTCAATTCTCACTTCTCTATCATCACGGGAAAAAAGTATCAGTAGGCCATTGTCCTTATCTTTCTGACCAAGACCATTTTCATTAAAAACTTGGTTAGCATAATTCTCAATAGTCTCATTGCCCAATTCTCGTATCGTTAATACTACTAACTGGTTGCTGGTTTCAGACTCAAAATTGTAAAGTTTTGTTTTTAACTCTTCTAACTGGTTTGGTGTAAATATTCGTGCACTGTCTGTAACTATTTCACGTAATTCTGGATAAACATTCTGTGAAAAACTAAAAAACGAAAGCAGTAGACAGAGAAATAAGATACCTTTCTTGATCATGATACGAATAGCAATCATATTATAAAGATACGTCAGCCATTTAAAAAATAAACTAAGACCAACAAGCATGGGTTAGGTGTCTGTTTTCTCTTCAATTTCAAGTACCTTGCAATTCTTATTTCAAACAATTTTAATGGCAGAGAAAAAAGTAAGCATCTTAAAAGCCTTCAAGACCATAATATGGCCTCGAAGAAAACTAGTTTTTATCGGTTTATTGTTAATCGTTATAAGTAAGGCAGCCAGCTTTGTAGCTCCGGTTTCACTACGCTACTTTTTAGATGATATTGTACCCAATAAAGATTACGACCTACTCAAGATTCTGGTCATAGTCGTTATTCTATCGTTTTTGGTGCAGGCGGTCATGTCATTCTTGCTTACCAAAGTATTAAGTATTCAAGCCCAATATATGATTTCTGAACTTAGGGCACAGGTTCAAAAGCAAGTACTTTCGCTACCCATACGTTTTTTTGATAATACGAAATCGGGCGCTCTGGTTTCTCGAATCATGAGTGATGTTGAGGGGGTTCGAAACTTAATCGGTACCGGATTGGTACAATTAGTAGGAGGAACCATAACAGCTGTAGTTTCTTTGATTTTACTATTGCGTATTAGCCCAACTATGACCTTATTAACTTTTGTTCCGTTAATTGCATTCGCACTTATAGCCTTAAAAGCATTTAAAATAATCCGCCCAGTTTTTAGAGAACGTGGTAAAATAAACGCCGAAGTTAAAGGCCGACTAACCGAAACCCTTGGTGGAATTAGAGTGATAAAAGGTTTCAATGCAGAAGAACAAGAAGGAAAAGTTTTTGAAAGCGGTGTAGATAGGCTCTATCAAAATGTAAAGAAGAGTTTGACTGCCACTGC
>CALBVX010000066.1 GCA_937969515.1 uncultured Croceitalea sp.
GCAAGCCTGTCCCATTTGGCAATTGAACTAATATTATAAGCTTTTTTATAGTGGTGTTCTGAAGAGTCCATTAATCCTCTGACAAAATGAAACTGTCCTTGATCTTGGTTGTAATAATATGCAGATAAAGATTTTTTGGATTGCCCTTTTACTTTTTTCAGAAGTTGAATATAGTATTGTGCTGAATCGGAATTTTTAAAGATATGTTGTTTAAATTTTTGGTGCAATTGTAGTACTCTTGCCGAATCTTGTCCATAAAGTTGCACCGATATAAAAATGACAATCAAAAGATTAAGAAATCTCATAATATTAAAACTACAAAATTGATTTTAATCCTAATCGACTGATAGTCATTTGGTTGCTGAAAATAGAGCCCGAGTTCTAATCAAAGTTTTTCTAATTAATTACTTGCTAAAAGCTGTAAGTTGGGTACTGCCAATGAGTTTTCCATTTTTATTGTAGCTCTCTTGCTTAATCATGCCAACACCTTCGGCAAACCATACCCTTGACGGAAAAGATTGGTTTATCATCATAGCTTTTACATTGTTATCGGTGTAAATGACATAACAATCAAAAGTACCAGCGGAAGTGGTTATACTTTCTTTTTTCTCTACTTTTCGGTTGACCAAATCTATTGTTGTATTGATGTTAACGCCACTCATGCTGATCTTTAAGGTAACGTTCGCATCGGATAATTGTTGGCCGACACTAAGGTTGTTCGGTAGTTCTAAGTCCGTGCCTGAGATATCCATTTCCATGTCTTTGTATTGTTCGAGCATAGTCGTTGGTACCAAAGACTCATAGTCTACTGTTACCATATTACCTGTACAGGTGAACTCATAGTTAGTTTTATAAATCTCTTTGCCTTTTTTGTCATTCAATTCCATAGCCATGGTCGCAGAAGTGTTTTCTCCAATGGTTGAAACATTGGTAACCTGATATGAAGCGGTTCCATCAGATTTTCCTTTTCGATCATAGTTGGTGTATTCAAAAGAAGCCCCCTCGATCATAGGGTAGTATTTGCTGCAATTCGCTTGACTTAGTCCGAATTGAATGAAAAATAGCGATAGTAGTGATGCAATAGTTAGTCTTTTCATTTTCATGTATTTGATTGGATAATATACAAAGACTTACTTACAGTTTTCAGCTAAATATGTATGTGCTGCAGTAAAAAATGTATAGAAAGGGCTAATTCATCTTGTAAACAATAATGCTGTTTTCTTGGTCTTTGGCAACAAGTTCTAGTTTTTTATCACCATCTATATCAACCATGTCTACCATAGAACTTCCATATACTGGAAAGTTCGAAATGGGTTTGGCCTGGCTATCGTATAAGTATATTTTTTGATTTTGAATATCAGTAACAGCTACATATATTTTATCGTAGATATAGAAAATTTTAGGTGCAGTATACACTCCCAGTTCGAGTTCAACTTTTTTCCCTTTAATTCTTAAAATGTTATCATTCATTAAAACCAAGGTCTTACTGGTAGCATACATGCCATGGTCTCGATTTAGATTAAAGTTAGTGGCAATTACTTTTCCCTTTGTGTCTATTTGATGCAAAACACCTTTTTTATCGGTTAAAGAAAATTTGTTCTTGTAGAGAAAGATTCCATTGTCTGAAAAGTCAATTTTGTTAGCGACCTTAACCCTATCCTGGCCCGCTCGATGTCTTATTTTAAGACTGTTGTTTTCTAGCTTAAAGAGCAAGTAATCCTTCTTGTTTATTTGAAAATGTTCTGGGGCAGCAATAATAGAGCTTTCGGCTTCTTTATAGGTGAAACCATCAACGATATCTCCTTTACTATTGTACATAAAGACTTTTCTGCCTTGGGTAACCAAAAAGCGATAGTTCTTGTTTTTGTCATAATCAAAGACCGCAAGAGGATTAAGATTTCCACCTTCATAGGTTTTATGAAAAGGTTTTACTTCTTCCCCATTTCTATCTAATATCAAAAATTGATTATTGGTACAGAATGCAAGTTGCAATCTTCCATTTTTATATATATCAACTTGATGAATTTTGCCTCGTATTTTGCCATCTAATTGTTTTTTCCAAAGCACTTTGCCGTCAGAAGAAATGAGGTATAGAAAATTGTCCTTATCCTGAACAACAACTTCTTGCTTATTCGTGCGATGATTTTTCACAAACTGAGGGTTAGTTGCCAAGTCTGTATCAAGTGCAACTGTAAAAAGTGGACTTACGGAATTCGTTGTAATCTCTTTTTTGGTTTTGGAAGCTACCATATTTAAGTGGTGAAAATTCGCGTCCGCAACTAGCTGAGCTGCAAAAGTATATTCAGAGAAATCTATATTTTTTACATCTTTATAGAGTTGTGATGAAAAGTCTAATTCCAAGAAATTCTGCAATCCTTTTTCATTAGCGATAAATAATAATGAAGATTCATTGGCAAGAGATGACTTTGCAGAAAAATAAGCCTCTGTCATATTAAAGGTAGTTCCACTTTTAGTATTCGCTATGATGCTCTGCAAAACTTCTTTTTTTGAAGCAAACACAAAAGAGTTGTCCAGTACACTATAAAAATTAGATTCAAAATCTTTTACCAAAGGCTCGAACTCCGAAGAAATAAAATTTTTATTGGTTAAGGCAATGATTTCTACTCCCTGATAACTAGACGAACCAATATTGAATTGATTTAGGGAGGTTGTCAAGTTATCTACAGCAAAAGAGTTAAGAACAACAGCTTTTTCTTTATTAAGGTAAATTATACCTACTTCTTCTATGGTGTTGAATAAGGTGTCTCTTTGTTGTGCTCTGTCTAAATATTGTTTTTGGTTTGCTGTAAAGGTCTCGTGGTTGTTAAAACTAAAGGATAAAATGGCATCAGTATTTTTAGGGGCAATAGTTGAAACTCTTTCGGTTACTGGGAGTGTACCTTTAAAAAGATTCACAAAATTTTGTGTGGAGTCCTTGGCAATTGCGATGCCACTTAAAGAAGCTTTATTTAGATCGGTACTAAAATCAACGGAAATCCAATTTGAGAAAGTGCTTATTGCCTTATCATGATTCTCATTCTTTAAATTACTGGAAAGTAAACTGGCTCCTTTTTTTAGATTTACAATAATGGATGCGGATTTCGTATTGTCCGATGTATCAAAAAGTTTTCTTAGTTCATCGGAAACTTTTTTGTTTTTGCCAATTCGAATAAAATTTTCCAAAAGCATTTGAGAAGAACTAGCCACTATTTTGCCGTCTATTTCAAAAACAAATAGGAGTGCTGTATCTAAATTATATTGTTTAACTGTTTTGGTTTCATAAATAAAGCTTTCAACCGATTTGTTTGTGGTTTTTTCGAGGTCAAAAAAATCAGGATTGTTATCAGAAACGAATAAAAACTCAAAGTTATCTTTTCCCAGTTCATAAAAACCAATAACACATTCTGCTGAAGGATTTAAAAAATTGACACCATCTACTCTTTTCGCAACCGTATTGAACAGTTTTGTTTTACTGGTTTTTGAAAAGAACTCACTGTTTTTAAGTTCACTCTTAAAATTAGATAGATTATTGATTTTAAGTATTGCGGCGGCATCTTGAGGTAGGTAATCTAAAATTGAATCGGATAGTATGGTCTTTTGGGTACAGGAAATTATGAGTAGGAGAAGAAATAAAATGCGAAACTTCATTTTTCAAGACTTTAAGCCCAAATTTACAGCCTTTCTTAGATTTCTAAAGTTAATTGCTCAGGTAATTGTTTAAAGCTCCTTCTATGGTATTTTGTGAGTCCGTATTTGCGTATTGCCTCACGATGCTCTTTTGTTGGGTAGCCTTTGTTTTTTGCCCAGTTATATTCAGGGTGTTCCTCATGTAACTTCAACATATATTCATCTCTATAGGTTTTTGCTAAAACAGAAGCGGCCGCGATACTCATATACTTGCTATCTCCTTTGATAATGCATTTGTAAGGTATGTCTTTGTATGGTTTAAATCGATTTCCATCTACCAAAATCAATGAAGTTTTTTTTGTAAGCTGATTTAGCGACTTATGCATGGCAAGAATAGACGCGTTTAAAATGTTGATTTTATCTATTTCATTCTCAAAAACATGAGATACCCCAAAAGAAACTACTTCATATTCTATTATCGGGCGAAGCAGTTGTCTTTTGGTTTCAGATAATTGTTTGGAGTCATTTAGTATTGGGCTTGAAAAATCACTATTTAAGATTACCGCGGCAGCGGTAACCGGACCTGCCAAACAACCCCTGCCAGCTTCGTCTGTACCAGCTTCGTTCGTACTTAAATGAAAAGCTTTTAACATTTAATTGCTAAAATTACAGATAAAACAATTTTAAGGCCTTAAATAGAATTAAAAAAGTGTTAAA